>JAESRY010000008.1 GCA_016764415.1 Cycloclasticus sp.
AACCGTTGTAGTATCACTGGTCGTCCACACGGCTATTACAGAAAATTTGGTTTAGGCCGCAATAAATTACGTGAAGCAACAATGCGTGGTGATGTGCCTGGTTTGTCTAAAGCTAGCTGGTAAGAGAGGAATAGATATATGAGCATGAGTGATCCAATTGCAGATATGTTAACTCGCATTCGTAATGCGCAATCTGCTGATAAAAAGACTGTAAGAATGCCTTTTTCAACTAAAAAATTAGCCTTAGCAATTATTTTAGAAGCAGAAGGCTATGTTGCCGGTTCAATTAAGATTGAAGATGTGAAAAGCAAACCAGAGCTTGAAATCACATTAAAATATTTTCAAGGTAAACCCGTTATCGAAATGATTGATAGAGTTAGTAAACCTGGTTTACGCATCTATAAATCTAAAGATGAATTGCCTAAAGTTAAAGGTGGTTTGGGCGTGGCTATTATATCTACATCAAAAGGCTTGCTCGCTGATCGTACTGCACGTGCAGAAGGTCATGGCGGTGAAGTTCTTTGCTACGTAAGTTGAATTAGGTTTTATTATGTCAAGAATAGCAAATAGTCCAGTTGAATTACCTGATGGCGTTGAGTTTAAAAACAACGCAGGAATTTTAACTGTTAAAGGAAAAAACGGTGAGTTGTCTTGTGCGCTTATCTCTTGTGTAGATATCCAAACAACTGATAATGTACTTACGTTTAAAAGCAATAAAAATGATAGGTCTTCAGTAGCTCTTGCAGGAACTCAACGTTCACTTGTTAATAATATGGTTGTTGGAGTTACTACTGGTTTTGAAAAGAGATTAGAACTACGCGGCGTTGGTTATAGAACACAAGTCAGGGGTAAAGTACTTAATTTAACATTAGGTTTCTCTCACCCTGTTGAATATGCGATTCCTGAAGGTATTACTATAGAAGCACCAAGCCAAACAGAGATTGTGATCAAAGGTTGCGATAAACAACAAGTTGGTCAAGTAGCTGCAAATATTCGTGCTTACAGAGCGCCTGAACCTTATAAAGGTAAAGGAATACGCTACGTTGGCGAGCATGTTGTAATGAAAGAAGCTAAGAAGAAGTAGGCAAAAAAATGGATAAGAAAAACTCACGTTTGCGTAGAGCAACTAAAACAAGAAGCCGCATTAAAGACAGTGGCAAAATGCGCTTAAGCGTTCACAGATCTCCGCGTCATATTTATGCACAAGTAACCAGTGCTGATGGTGCGCAGGTTATTGTGTCAGCTTCAACGCTACTGAGCGAAATAAAAGCAAATGTTAAGAACGCTGGCAATATCGCAGCCGCTAGTGTTGTTGGGAAAGAAATCGCTGAACGTGCGGTAAAAGCAGGTATTACACAAGTTGCTTTTGATCGTTCTGGATTTAAATATCATGGTCGCGTTAAAGCACTTGCTGACGCTGCTCGTGAAAACGGATTGGAATTCTAGAGGTAATTATGGCATCAGCACCTGGACAAAATAATCAACAAGACGATTTACAAGAAAAATTAATTACAGTTAGAAGAATTTCTAAAGTAGTTAAAGGTGGTCGTCAATTTAGGTTTTCAGCACTTGCAGTAGTAGGTGATGGTAATGGAAGAATTGGTTTTGGTATTAGTAAGGCACGTGAAGTTCCAATAGCAATACAAAAAGCTATGGAGCAAGCCCGCAAAAACATGGTTAAGGTGAATTTAAGTGGTCAAACACTTCAATACGATATAACTTCAAAATATGGCGCTGCTCAAGTGTTCATGAAACCTGCTTCAGAAGGTACCGGCATTATTGCTGGTGGTGCAATGAGAGCTGTTTTTGAAGTAGTTGGTGTTCATGATGTTCTTGCAAAATGTGTAGGTAGTAATAATCCTGCTAATGTCGTTAGAGCTACTATTAAAGGCTTGAGCGATATGACTAATGCTGAAGAAGTTGCTATGAAACGTGGCAAAACTGTCGCTGATATTGTTGGGTAATTAAGATGAGTGATAAGCAAATTAAAGTAACAATGGTCCGTAGTAAAAACGGTCGTTTAGCGTCACATAAAGCATGTGCTGCTGGCCTTGGATTACGTAAAATGCATCAATCTGTAATGGTGATCGATACACCTGAAAACAGAGGGATGATTAATAAAATTAACTATATGCTTAAGGTTGAAGAGGTTTAACAATGTTATTAAATACAATAAAACCTGCGGCGGGTAGTACTAAAGTTGCAAAGCGTGTTGGTCGTGGCATTGGTTCTGGACACGGTAAAACATGTGGTCGCGGACACAAAGGTCAAAAATCACGTTCAGGTGGATATAGTAAAGTTGGATTTGAGGGTGGGCAAATGCCTATTCAAAGAAGACTTCCTAAAATAGGATTTTCGTCAGCAAAGAAAAAGTATACGGCAGAAGTTCGCTTAAATGAGCTTGAAAATTTATCTTCAGATGTGGTTACAATTGATGTATTAATTGCAGCGAACATTGTTCCTGCATTTACAAAAAAAGTAAAAGTTATATTATCTGGTGAAATTACTTCAGCAGTAAAGCTTGAAGGTCTAAGTGCAACACCAGGTGCATTAAAAGCAATTGAATCTGCCGGCGGCAGTTTATCATAAGATATGTCGTCTTTAGCATCTTCAGCTGCTGGAAGTGGCGGTGGACTAAGTAAGTTACCTGAATTAAGAAGTAGGTTGCTTTTTGTTCTTGGCGCCCTTTTTGTATTCCGTATTGGTGCTCATGTACCGGTTCCTGGGATAGACCCTAAATCGTTGGCTCTAATGTTTGAGCAACAAGCTGGAACGATTTTCGACATGTTTAATATGTTCTCMGGTGGWGCACTKRAACGYMTKAGTATWTTYGCWYTRGGWATYATGCCKTAYATTTCTGCATCAATTATTATTCAATTGATGACTTCCGTTGTTCCTAAGTTTGAACAACTAAAGAAAGAAGGCGAGTCCGGCAAGCGTAAAATCACTCAATACACGAGATACTTCACTGTAGTGTTAGCAACATTCCAAGCAATTGGTGTAGCGACAGCTTTGCAAACACAATCAGCGGGGGGATTCCCTGTGGTGTTCAATCCTGGATTATCGTTTATGTTTACGGCTGTTGTCACACTTGTTGGCGGTACGCTATTCTTAATGTGGCTTGGCGAACAGGTAACCGAACGCGGCATTGGTAATGGTATTTCAATCATTATCTTTGCAGGCATTGTTGCAGGCTTACCATCAGCTATTGGTGGAACATTAGAGTTAGTTAGAACAGGCGAAATGAATTCAATAATGGTTATTATTCTCTTCATGATTGCTATTGCAGTAACAGCGTTTGTTATTTTCGTAGAGCGAGCGCAAAGACGTATTACAATCAATTATGCCAAGCGCCAACAAGGCAATAAGATGATGGCGGGGCAATCAAGTTTCTTACCCCTTAAATTAAATATGGCCGGTGTGATACCAGCAATATTCGCATCAAGTATTATTTTATTCCCATCAACAATTGCAGGTTGGTTTGGTAGTAGTGATGGAATGGGTTGGTTACAGGATCTCTCAAGTATGTTATCTCCGGGTGAGCCTATATATGTCATGTTGTATGCCAGTGCGATTATATTTTTCTGCTTCTTTTATACAGCCCTTGTTTTTAATTCAAGAGATACATCAGATAACTTAAAAAAATCAGGTGCATTCATTCCTGGGATTAGACCTGGTGAACAAACAACCAAATATATTGATGCGGTTATTACTAAATTAACGTTGATTGGAGCTCTGTATATTACGGCAGTGTGTTTGTTGCCTGAGTTCTTGATTGTATATTGGAATGTGCCTTTTTACTTTGGTGGTACATCCCTGTTGATTATCGTTGTTGTTGTGATGGATTTTATTGCTCAAATGCAATCACATCTTATGTCGCAACAATATGAAGGTTTAATGAAAAAAGCGAACCTTAAAAAATAGATTAAGGTTTTAGTAGGAGTTAATTATGAAAGTTAGAGCGTCAGTAAAGAAAATTTGCCGTAACTGTAAAATTGTTAGACGTAACCGTGTTGTCCGAGTTGTCTGTAAAGATGGACGTCATAAACAACGACAAGGCTAATACTTTAGCTTGTAGTTATTTGCAATAAAGATTAAAATTGCCGGTTTTCGACTGGCTAAAATAACGGAGAGAATGAATGGCACGTATTGCTGGTATTAACATACCTGATAATAAGCACATTGTGATATCGCTAACATCAATTTATGGCATTGGTCCTACACGGTCTAAAGCTATATGTTCAGCGACTGGAATTGATACAGCTTCTAAGGTAAGAGAATTATCTGAGGATGATTTAGAAAAAATTAGAACTGAAGTTGCTAAATACCTAATTGAAGGTGATTTGCGACGCGATGTATCAATGAACATTAAGCGCTTGTTAGATTTAGGTTGCTACCGTGGGATTCGTCATCGTAGAAGTTTGCCTGTTCGTGGGCAACGTACCAAAACAAATGCTAGAACCCGTAAAGGTCCTCGCAAACCAATTAGAAAATAAGTTTTAGATAAAGGATAAACGCAGTATGGCTAAACCAAGTCGTAGTAAGAAAAAAGTTAAAAAGAGTGTTGTGGACGGCATTGTGCATGTCCATGCAACATTCAATAACACAATTGTGACTATTACAGATCGTAAAGGTAATGCACTCGCTTGGGCAACCGCCGGTGGATCTGGCTTTAGGGGCTCTAGAAAGAGTACACCTTTTGCTGCTCAGGTTGCTGCCGAACGTGCTGGTGAAGCGGCTAAAGAATTTGGCGTCAAGAACCTTGAAGTTCGCATTAAAGGCCCAGGCCCAGGACGTGAATCTGCGGTAAGAGCACTTAACAATATTGGTTTTAACATTTCCTTTATCGAAGATGTGACACCTATTCCACATAATGGTTGTCGTCCACCTAAGAAACGACGTGTATAACTAGGAAATTATTATGGCTAAATATACWGATTCAAAATGTCGTTTATGTCGTCGTGAAGGCGARAAATTATWTTTAAAAGGCGAAAAGTGCTACACAGCTAAATGCGCAATGGAAAAAAGAGCGTATCCACCTGGCCAACATGGCCAACGTAGAACTCGTCTTACTGACTATGCATTACAGTTACGTGAAAAACAAAAATTACGCCGCACTTACGGTGTTCTTGAAAAACAATTCCGTGCTTACTACAAAGAAGCAGCTCGTATTAAAGGTTCAACAGGTGAGAACTTATTGAAACTTCTAGAATGTCGTCTAGATAACGTTGTTTATCGTATGGGGTTTTCTTCATCACGATCTGAAGCGAGACAATTAGTTAGACACAACGGAATTATACTGAATGGTGTGAGAGTTAATATCCCTTCATTCCAAGTAAGTTCTGAAGATGTTATTGAAATTAAAGAATCTGCTAAAAACCAAAATCGTATCAAATCAGCACTAGAGTTTGTTGAACAGCGTGGCTTGCCTGACTGGATTGAATTAGACAGTAAAAAAATGCAAGGAACCTTTAGATCTGTTCCTGAGCGTTCTGATTTACCAGCTGAGATCAACGAACATTTAGTTGTTGAACTTTACTCTAAGTAATCTAAAGAGAGAATAATATGCAAARTTTACTTGCGGGTTTTTTACAACCCAAAGTTACCGGCGTCCAATCATTAACGCCAACGTGTTCTAAAGTAACCATTGAACCTATGGAACTTGGTTTTGGCCACACACTAGGCAACGCATTAAGAAGAGTTTTACTCTCTTCAATTCCTGGTTGCGCTGTTACAGAAATTAAAATTGAAGGCGTGCTTCACGAATACACCACGATTGAAGGTGTTCAAGAAGATGTTATTGATATCATTCTTAATCTAAAGAATTTAGCTGTTAAGTTAAACGCTAAAGATGAAGCTATATTAACGATTGAAAAATCTGGAGAAGGCCAAGTTACAGCTGCTGATATCCAAATTGATCATGACGTTGAAATCATTAATCCTGAGCTAGTTATTGCTAACTTAACTGCAAAGGGTAAGCTTTCTATGACCATTAAGGTTGAAAGTGGTTCTGGTTATCAAACAGCTGCATCACGTAAAAATGAAGACGAAGAATTGCCTGTTGGTACTCTATTGGTTGATGCATCATTCAGCCCGATTAAACGTATTTCTTTTAATGTAGATACTGCGCGTGTTGAACAACGTACTAACTTGGACAAATTAGTTATTGAGTTGGAAACAAACGGCACTATCGAGCCAGAAGAAACAATTAGAGCTGCGGCAACTATTTTACATCATCATATTGCTGTGTTTGTTGACCTTAAAGATATTGTTGATGAACCAGAGCTTCCAAAAGAACCTGAGTTTGATCCTATTTTGCTACGACCAGTAGATGATTTAGAATTAACTGTTCGTTCAGCTAACTGCTTAAAAGCAGAACAAATTTTTTACATAGGTGATCTTATTCAACGTACTGAAGTTGAATTATTGAAAGCACCTAATTTAGGTAAAAAATCTCTCACTGAAATTAAAGATGTATTGGCTTCAAAAGGTATGTCTTTAGGTATTCGTCTTGAAAATTGGCCGCCTTCTAGTTTAATTACTAGTGACAGAGCGGTTGGTTCTATTTAATTTAAGGATTTTACTATGCGTCATCGTAAATCAGGAAGACAGCTTAATCGTAATAGCAGTCACCGTAAGGCCATGTTCAAAAATATGGCTAACTCATTAATTGATCATGAAGTGATTCGTACTACGTTGCCTAAGGCAAAGGAATTACGTCGTTTTATTGAACCGTTAATTACAGCTTCTAAAGAAGACTCTGTTGCTAAAAGACGCTTGGTCTTTGCTCGTTTAAGAGATCGTGACAGCGTTACTAAACTTTTTAATAACCTGGGTCCTCGTTTTAAAGAACGCCCAGGTGGTTACCTTAGAATCCTTAAATGTGGATTTAGAACAGGTGATGCGGCACCGATGGCTTTTGTTGAGCTATTAGATCGAGAGGTTGGTTCAGAAGAAACTCTGACAGAAGATTAAAGTTAAATAAAAAAGGCCGGTTTAACCCACTGCTGTCCCATAGTTGAAACATCATAAAGCGAGCCTCATTTGAGGTTCGCTTTTTTTGTGCCGTGAAGGGGGCGGTTTGAGTATCTCTAGCAAGCTTCTTCGGTCAAACAGATTCAGTTGGATAACGCGTAATATTCTCTGCACTGANCAGCCGGTTTTCGCACTGTGTCGAGCAAAAGCCAGTAATAAATAAGTGATCATTGCTATCGGGATCTGTGTCAGGACTGCATTACGTGACCATCCGACAAAGGCCTTGATTTTCAGGTTCTGCTTGATGGCCTTGAAGAATAACTCAACTTGCCAGCGATCTTTGTAAATAGCCGCAATCGTTGCTGCGCAAAGTTTAACATTATGGGTGAGAAAGACATACTTCTTGCCGCTGTCTTTATCTATAAATTCCACACGGCGAAGTTTAGGCGCCCCACGTTTTAGCGCGTGCGCGCTATTTAATTGAATAATCTGATCACTGCTGACGCCCTTCGATTGGATTACAGGCAAGCGCTTTAGCACGTTGTAAACGGCCTTAGGTCGAAGCCTCGTGACGAAGAAAACCCCTTGATCGGTGGCTTTGGAACCATTTATAATCAACATAGCCCTTGTCGAAGGCGACCATACTGCCTTTGGGGAATTTGAATTTACGGCCTTCAATCATGTCGTTTTCATYGCCATCACTGAGAGCGACAAACTCTGGCAACATGTTAGCGTGATTGAGTCCGGCACTTAATGTAACATTGGACGTGTCAGCGCGATGCGCCGCCCACGGAAACAGTTCAAGCGATAAATCGATAGCGCTAGCATCCAAAGAATACAGTGGATTTTTAAAGCGAAATTTATGTTCGGATGGTTGTTTTTTACAACGCTTAAGAAGAGTGTAAAAAACCGCTTGATAGAGGCTAGCGGGGTGATTTTCATTGATTCGAGCCAATGTTGATCGGGCAATGGGCTTCGCTCTAAGGTGATACAGCTTGTCCTGTTTGGCTTCTAAGTTTGATTCAATGTCACGMAGACTCTGACGGCCTGAAAGCTGCGACATAGCCATACCAACAAACTGATCCCAACGAGTGGCTGAACGACGTTTTTGGCCATTATGGTGCTGTTTAGCCAAACCCTTAAACTCATGTCTCGATAGAGGTTTTAGTAGTTGGTGGAATGCGGTGTTATTATGTGACATAGCCTGAACCCTTTGTTGTTGTGGTGTTTGATTGCACAACCATTGTAACAACGAGGGTTCAGGCTTTCTTGTTTATAGTTATCTATGGGACAGCAGTGTGCTTAACCGGCCTTTTTTATTGTCGTAAGTTTTTGTAAAGTTAAAAGTTACTATTGCTCTAAGTACTCGCGTTTATCTACTTTTTTCGCCCATTCATCAGCATCTTCAGGTGCTGGTTTAACATCAGTGATAACTGGCCATTTAAGCGATAAGTCAGCGTTTATCTTAATGAAATCACCTTGACCTTCTGGTAGTTCATCTTCGGAGTAAATGGCTTCTACAGGGCACTCAGGCTCACATAGAGTACAGTCAATACATTCATCTGGGTCAATGACTAAAAAATTTGGACCTTCGTGGAAACAGTCTACGGGGCACACATCAACACAATCAGTGTATTTACACTTAATGCACGATTCGGTTACTACAAAAGTCATTTGAATTCCTTATGGGTTTATTCTGCTTATATTATAAGCAATATTTATTTGTTGTTAGTAGATATTGTGTATTAGCTTAAGCGAAACAGGATAATTTTATACCGAGTATTGCTAATATGCTGGCCACGAGTACTTTAAGTACGTTTTCTGGAATTYTTTGCCCCACTTTTGTTCCAAAATATATCGCTGGTAAGGAACCTATCAGTAAACTATATAGAAGCTGTACGTCGATGTGACCCAATTGAAAGTGTCCAAATCCAGCGATTGCGGTTAAAGGTACGGCATGTGCTAAATCGGTTCCCACAACCTGTTTGGTCTTTAAACTAGGATAAAGTATTAACAGCAATGCCGCTCCGATTGCGCCTGCTCCTACTGAAGATAAGGTAACTAAGACGCCTAATACAGCACCAATGCATATAATAAGGCCTTTAGTTGGTTCTAACGTTTTATTCTTATTAGTTAGACGTAGTAATTGTGTTTTAAAAACAATAACAGCTGAAGTTGCTATCAGCATAATGCCTAATGTTACTGAAATGAGTTGGTTAAATGATTCTCCACTTATATCTAATATGTTGATAGCAATGAGACATATTATTGAGCCAGGTATGCTCCCTAAACTTAGGTTTCTTACAATAGACCAATCAATGTTTTTAATTTTGTGATGCGAATAAACCCCGCTTGCCTTGGTTATTGCGGCATATAATAAGTCTGTGCCTACAGCGATAATGGGTTGTACATTGAATCCTAGAACGAGAAGTGGTGTCATTAATGAGCCACCCCCAACACCGGTAACCCCAATAACAAAGCCCACAGACGCACCTGCTATTATATAAAAAATGTCCATGTTACAGCCGTTATCAAAAAATAGGCTTGAAATATAAACTAATTCCCTTATAATAAAAAAGAATAATAAACACTATATTTATAACTAAAGAAAATAACGAACTATGAAATTACAGCAATTACGCTATATCTGGGAAGTTTCTAAAAACAATTTGAATGTTTCTGCGACTGCTGAGTCTATTTATACCTCTCAACCGGGAATAAGTAAACAGATTCGTATTTTAGAAGATGAGTTAGGCGTTCCCGTTTTCGTTCGCAATGGTAAGCATTTAACGGATATGACGCCTGCTGGGAAGAAAATTATTGCCATTGCAGGTGAAATGCTGATGCAGGCTGAAAATATTAAAAATATTGCTAAGGAATATAAGGAAGAAAGCAAAGGGACTCTATCTATTGCTACGACTCATACACAGGCAAGGTATGCATTACCGCCGGTTATCAAAGCATTCATGAACGATATGCCAGACGTAAGTCTAGATATTCAACAGGGCACACCATTACAAATTTCTGAAATGGTATCGCAAGGTAAAGTTGATTTAGCGATTGCGACAGAAGCGCTAGAGTTGTTCGAAAATTTAATTATGCTGCCTTGTTATTCATGGGACCGTTGTATTCTTGTGCCGAAAGGCCATCAGTTGGCCTCTTTGAGTGACATTACGCTTAACGATGTTGCACGGTTTCCGCTGATTACTTATGTGTTTGGCTTTACCGGTCGTTCAAAACTAGATGATGCATTCAAAGAACAGCACTTAACCCCTAATGTAGCGCTTACAGCTGTTGATGCTGACGTGATTAAGACTTATGTGAGATTGGGCTTAGGTGTTGGTATTGTGGCGCGTATGGCGTATGACGAGAAAGCAGATACAGACTTGGTTGCTATCAATGCAGGGCACTTATTTGGCCAGAGCGTTACACGAATTGGGATTCGTAAAGACACCTTTCTTCGTGGTTACATGTATAAATTCATCCAATCATTTGCACCTCATTTAAGCCAAGAGCTTATTGATAGCGCTATGAGTTTGAAAGACCCCGTGGCGATAAATGAATTATTTGAAGATATTGAATTGCCACACTATTAACCATTAGGATTATTCGATTAATTGTCTGGCTTAGATAGGCCTGAATGTAGGCCGCACTCTTTATTGTTCTCGGACTCCCACCACCAGCGGCCTTCTCTAGCTTCTTGATGCGGTAATACAGGCCGAGTACAGGGCTCACAACCAATACTGGGATAGCCTTGATTATGGAGCGGATTGAAGGGCACATCGAGGGCGCGTATATAAGCCCATACTTGTTCTGATGACCAATGGCATAGAGGGTTGAATTTTAATAACTCGTCTTCAACGCCTGTAAATGATGTATCAAGTTCTACGATTTCTAAACTGTCACGAGTTGATTTGCTTTGATCCCGTCGTTGTCCGGTAATCCAGGCAGAATGGGTGGATAAGTGTCGCTTTAATGGCTCAACCTTTCGAATGCCGCAACACTCTTTATGTCCGTCTTGATAAAAGCTAAATAGCCCTTTTTCGTCGGTCAGCTTTTGAAGTGCTTTGTGCTCAGGTGTAAGGATGCTTATTTTGATGTTGTAATGTTCCATAACCGTTTGAATAAAACGGTATGTTTCTGGGTGCAAACGCCCTGTATCGAGTGTGAATACGTTCGGTTCAAGACCTAATTTACAGGCCATATCAATAAGAACAACGTCTTCAGCACCGCTAAAAGATAGCGTGATGTTTTTAACCTTGGGATAAATAACGCTTAGAATTTCACGCGGTTGTTTATTGTTGAGTTCTTTCTGTAATGATTCAATGTTCATGCTGATTTACGGTTTAACTTTTCCGTGATTTTAGCAAACAATGGCTGAGGGCAAAATTCTAAAACGAGATATCAATAGAACGCATGGTTTTTATGCATGCTGCTTTTTCAGCTTAATGCTGAGAAAAGTATTGCTCTAAAAATTGATCAAACGGCACCCTATCATCAGACTCAAGTGACTTTTGGGTGTTGATAGATTGGATGCTAGCCTGATCAAATTTTTTCTGTTGATCATCGTTGATTGTTCGATTTTTGAAGAAGTTTAAATGATTCGTGGCCTGCTTCATTGCGAACTTAAAGAAGGGTAACTCTTGTCGCCGCATTTCTTTTAATACCCTCGCTGAGGGTGTTAGTTCAACATCACGTAACTTAGCTGTTTGTGCTTTAAGTGATATGGCGTAAGGTTTATCAGGATTGTCGCCATCTAAAATGTCACAAAGCGCTGTCATTTCTTGGCATATTTCCAGCCCCCACAACGATAATTCAATAGAATCACCATTACGATGCAACAACAAACCAGGCTTTCGTCCTTCTGACGCAACTTGAGTTAAGTTGTTGTCAACACAGGCTTTGTCGCTAGATGAAAGGGGCGGGCTGTCTGCCAATAGGCAAAAAATCATAAATGCTTCTAAAAAATACAGTTGCTGATCATTCATCCCAGTTGGGTCGAAGGGGTTTATATCAACCGACCGCAACTCAACGTAGCGTACGCCGCGCTCTTTAAGTGCGGCACTTGGGCGCTCGCCAGAGTTTGCTATTTGTTTAGGGCGTACATTACTGTAGTACTCGTTCTCAATTTGCAGAATATTGGCGTTTAATTGTTGGTAATTACCGCCATTATCTTTAATGCCAATGGATTCATACTCTGGATAAGGCGTATGTGTTGCAGCTATAAGGCGCTCTACATAATCATTAAGATTGTTGTATGAAATATTAATGTTCGATTGGCTATCATTTTTATAGCCAATATCACTCATTCTTAACGAAGTGGCATAGGGGCTATAAAATGTTCCTGCGTCGAATTCTTCGAACGTGTGTTCACGGTCTTTAACAAACGATTTACAAATCGCAGGTGAGGCACCAAATAGATACAGAACTAACCAACCGTATCGGTGTAAATTTCTCGCCATGTCCATGTAGGATGCAGAAATAAAATCATGGCTACTCAGGGTATTATTTTCGATGCGTTGATAAATGGGCCAAAAGCCTTCCGGTAAAGAATAGTTAAAGTGTATACCCGCAATTGCTTGCATACTTCTACCGTAACGGTGCCATAAGCCAAGCCGGTAAACGTGTTTCATTTGTCCGATGTTTGAGCTGCCATAGTCAGCAACAGGAATGCTCATATCACCATCAACAATGCATGGCATACTTGTGCCCCATAGCATTTCATCACTTAGGTGTTGGCACGTGTAGGTGTGGACGTCTTCCATAAACTGAAGAGCATCTGTCGTTTTACTGAAGGGAGGCGTGATAAATTCTAATAGAGCCTCGGAATAATCTGTCGTGATATAGGGGTTAGTCAGCGCTGATCCAAGTTCCACTGGATGAGGTGTCTGCGCAATTTTTCCTTGCGCACTGACGCGTAAACTCTCTTTTTCAATACCCTTTAAACCGCCACACAAAGCATTTGCTTGTTGCTGATCTGAGAGTTTCTTGATTCGCTCTTGTATCCTTGAGTACAACGTAAACCTACCTGTTAAGATGAATCGTATAAATGTTCATGCGAGTAATGACAATCACCGGCTAATTATAGGCTAATGAACTGAAGAATCATGTTAATTGATCAAATTAAACACGTTGAAAAACAAAAATGGTCTTGAAGACAACAAAATGAAATATATTTGTATACTCGGTTTTTTCATTATTTCGTTAACCTTATCCAGTGCTTATGCCGCAGATACGCGCCGCGTTGTTCGAGTGGTAGACGGTGATACGGTGATTTTAGACGGTGGCGAGAAAGTTCGTTTATTGGGTATCAACACGCCTGAACTTGGTTTTCATGGCAAGCCAGTGGAGGCAGGTGCATTAGCTGCAAAATCACTTTTGCAACAATGGGTGTTAAATAAGCAAGTGTCAGTTGTTCGCGACGTAGAGCGTAAAGACCATTATGGCAGAACCTTGGCGCACCTTTTTATAGAAGGGAGTGGGCATATAAATGTATTGATGTTACAGAGTGGTTTAGCCACGTTGAGCCTACACCCGCCAAACCTTAAATATTATGCCGAGTTACTGTTAGGGC
>JAESRY010000170.1 GCA_016764415.1 Cycloclasticus sp.
GCCATATTAAGTTAACATGCTCTTAACGAGCCATAAGCACATCAAAAACCGCAAAAACTGAACCCACCCCCCCAAATTTCACTCTATGTTCATATCTCTAATAGGGGATTCTCCAACGCGAACAACTCACACAAAGTTGAAAAACGCTTAAATCTATGAGGTCGTAAATATGTCGAAAAAACCACCCCACAGCTCAATACTGGATCGCCAAAACTCAGCAATAAATCACAGTGCTAGTCTTGCTACTGCTTGGATGCTCACAGGCAAAGAATTAGACCAACAATATTTCGCCTTCAAACCACAAGAAAACATCTGGCTAGGGACATACTCATTCGAAGATAAATACGGAAAAATGGTCAATGCTTTTGGCTATGAAGATGACAAAGCAATCGTCACAATTGCAGGTAGCAGAGCAGGCAAGGGAACAAGCGCAATCATCCCAACATTACTAAGCTATACAGGCTCAGTTTTTGTCCTCGATCCCAAAGGTGAGAACGCCAAATTAACGGTAGAACGAAGAGGGGAAGGAAACGCTAAAATTCAAGGTATGGGACAAAAAGTCGCCGTCCTTGACCCCTTTAATGCCTCAGAAGTAGACAAAAAATACAAAGCATCATTTAACCCCTTATCGGTCATTAAAAATGACAATAACGCCATTGGCATGTCAGATTCTATTGCTAATAGCCTGATTACTGTTTCAGAAAATGCCGACCCTCACTGGCACGAAAATGCACAAGCGATACTCCAAGCACTCATATTGCATGTAAAGTCCTCAAAATTTATTTACGATAAAGATAAGAATTTAATCAAGGTAAGGCATTTACTTACAGGGGGAGACCCTGACAGAAAAGCCAATTTTTTAAAGAAATTTAATCGCCAGTTAGCTGAATTGGAACTTGAACTAGAAAGCCCTGATGATCCAGAAAATTGTGATGTTGATGCCATCACGCAAGAGATCGAGAATTTACAATCCGCGATAGCTGGATGCGAGAAAAAAAGCCCTTTTGACCACCTCATCGATGCAATGACATCTAATAAAGCTTTTGGGGGCATCATTGCTCGATGGGCTGAAAGTTATAAAAACACCGCACCCAATGAAAGAGCTGGGTTTATTACATCAGCAAAAACAAATACTAAGTTTCTCGAAGAACCTAAAATGCAAAGGGTTTTAGAGACAACCACCTTCCAGTTAGAAGAATTGCGCGATCCGAACAAGCCGTTCTCACTCTATTTATGTTTGCCAATCGGTGAACTGGCAGATCATGGACGGTGGCTACGCACCTTATTAATACAAACCATTAAAACATTTGAACGAATGGGAACAACTCCTGCTGGTCAAAGACCAACATTGTTTCTTCTTGACGAGTTTATGGCACTGGGACATATGCCAATCATTGAACAATCGGCGGGTTTAATGGCTGGTTTTGGTGTGAAGTTCTGGTTTATCGTTCAAGATTTATCACAGCTAAAAAGGCACTACTCCAAAAGCTGGGAAACCTTCCTCGCTAATGCTGGACTAATTCAAGCGTTCTCTGTCGTTGATTTAGAAACTACGCAATACTTATCTAATCGTATCGGTAAGATAGAAATAGAACGCGAAATGCGTTCTTATTCAAGCGGTAAATCAACTTCCCAAGGCACAAGCTCTAGCTCTGGTACGAGTACCAGTCGCGGTACGAGTTCAGGATCAGGCACAAGCACAAATACTGGGTCATCGATGGGTGCGAACCAAGGGTATGCCCCTGGTACGAATTTTCATGGTGATCCATCACAAGCGTCTAACACTGGGAATCCTAGTGCTTCTTTTGTTGATACAGGTGCTTCAAGTGGCTCAAGTAGTGGGGCTGGAGCAAGTTATAATTCTGGTGCTAGTTCAGGATCAGGCACTAATTCCAGCTCTGGTACAAGCTCTGGTACTGGGTCATCAGAAGGGGAAAGCAGTTCTCTAAATTACGCGCAAGCAAATTTAGTCCCGCCTGACGAAATCGCGAAAGTCTTTTCAGCAGAAAATCAAAATCAATTATTATTAATTAATGGTTTTTACCCATTAATACTAGAACGCCGAAACTATTATGAATTCTCAATGTTTCAGCTTTTAGCTGGCATGGAACATATTAACTGGGAAAATGACCCACACACATTATTATTAAAACGCGATGTTGCACGAAGAAAAGAAAAAGAAGCCCAAGAAAGACAATTAGAATTCGATAATTTGCATCATCAAATGCAAAAGGATTTTAATAACAAATGCCAGATCGATATGGAAAATATTATCTCTGAAAGAACTAAAAAGACAATTAAATTTTTGTACCCAGCTTCTATAATTTTAAGTGTAATTATACTTACCACTTTAGTTTCAATCCGATCACTAGATGGTATTAATATAGCTTACTTCTTATTACCTTTCGCTCTATTGGGTCGAGCGTTTTATTTAGAATACGACTTAAAGAAAGGGCTAAAAGACACAGCCCTACTTGAAAAAGAATACAATAATTCATCCTTAAAACGCTGGCGAGATAACAATAATTACGAGAAAGGTATTATTTCAACGAAGGTGTTTAACCAATTAAAAGAAAGACATTACAACACCTCTATTAAAGAAGCTAAGAAATTAAAATATTGGCGTTTTTCCATTTAATGAATACTTTTATTTGTAGTTATTGCCAACAAGAAAGACCTTGCAAAGGTAGGCGACGTTTAACCGATTATGATAATTCTCTCCTTCATTATTGTGCTACTTGCATGAAAAACCCAATGGCGAGACGTAGAATGAAACTTGTTGCCTCTAAACATGATGAAGCATTTTGGAAAGCGTTCTATGAGGAATTTTCTTGACATAGTGCCTTAAAAAATACTATTCCTTTAGCCTAATGAAAGGTTAAGGGATGAGCTGTTCTCGTGATTGGGATGATGAAATAAAACAAGCTAGGCTTCTTTGGGAAAAAGAGGCTCAGCATGAAAAAGAACTCGAAAATTTCGATCCTGAAAGTGACCCTGCAACATGGACAACAGCACAAATGACACAAATGCAAGAATGGCTCATAAATCGTGAACTTGAATTAAGAAGACTTAGATCAGTACGTGATTTGCCAGTAGGTGTGATCCAAGAACTAAAGAACTTTTACCAGCCACATTAAAAAACCACCTATTTAACATAACATACATTATGCGTACTAAGTTATTGATTAATAAAGGGTTATTTTTCATAACATATATTATCACTTAATGAGAATGCTCTAAATCTCGCGCAACAAATTCAGCGATTTTCTCTTTCATATAGTCTGATACGAGACTATGTTCACGATCAAAATGGGTTTCCCATCTGATCGATTTATCTTCATCTTCTTCAAGATCAAAAACCATTCCTTTAGGTTTTTCTTTAAAAAATTCTGTGCCAGCATCTTCTAAAAGCATTCGTGCCAGATCAACGGTGCAAGCGTGGCATCCGTTTGTATAACCATGAAGTAACTGCAACGCATCGCCGAGCATTTCTGTCGCTAAATCTTTGCCGTTAATAATGCCTTCTTGTTTCTCGATTTTATAACTGAGATCAATTTTATCTTTCATTATTCATCGTCCAAATATAACGTAAATTGTTTAATTTCTTGACCGTCTACCGTTGGATTGTGCCGTTGAAATTCAGCAAGGGATTGCTCTCTTGTCGGTTTCATTGTTCCCCAAAGTAAAGAGCCACGCAAAACAACTGCGTAGCCCTTAAATTTTCTATTCTTCGCCATCCGAACGATCACGCGGTAACATTTTAACACGCCCCGTTATTGAAACGCCTGCTGGAATAATGAGGTCAAAGCCTTCGCCCTTCTCTTGGCTAAATGCTTTTCCAACTCTGTGCCACTGCGTTTTTACTTCGCCTGTAGACTTATCGGAGTATTCTTCTGGAATCAATAAATTATAAATTTCCATTTTAATGTCTTTCTGTTAATTCTTGTTGTTTTTCTAGTCGCTCTACCCTGTCCAAAAGCTCGGCGATTTGTTGATCTTGAATATTGTTTGATCGAAAAAAACCCTCCATGTGGCTATCAATTGATAATAAATGTTCATTCGTTTGGCGTTGCGCTTGTGCGAATTGATCCATTTTTTTATTTAATGTTTTCATTAGTTGGTGCATTAGCTCCATGCTTTGATCTGTCATAATATTTCCTTTCTACTACTAATTTAATACACGTTTATTAACATTTGTTAAAGGGTGCATGTGATATGCACCTCTGACCAACTGGCGAAGTTTAGGGGTAGCAAGTGCAAGGGCAGAATTTAAAACTTTTGTCCCGCGAGGAATGATCTGGTTTTCGATCAGGGGAAAAGTTTTTATTTCTGGCGTAGCTTTACCCTTGCAGGCGCGAGGGGTGAAATCCCTTAGCTTTTTAAAAGATGTTTATCATGGAAAAATCGATTTTTGAGGCTCTGTACCCTCCTTTGAGCTGTTTTCTTTTGTTTTACATCTTTAGGCTCGTACTTAGGTTATGCACCTATGTACGGTGTTCTAGTCGCCCCCGAAAACATTTTTTTCATTGCCAAACGCTTTTGATCTTTTTCTTTTAAGGGCTTCATTACCAGCCCTCTTCTCTCTTCGAGAGAATTCACCCGCTAGAATATTGTTTGAAGATGATGATTAAATGAAAACTTCATCGATGATTAACTTTTTTTTGATAGATTGATCGTGCCGTTATGCGTGGAAACGCCTCTGCGGTGAAGGTGATACACCTGCCCTGCTCTGGCTTGTCTGGAGTAGGGTTTTTTATTTCGGTGTCTAAAACCCCGAATGTTTTGTTTTAGAGTTATCCCCACGGACTACGTTTTTTCTTGTGTGTGTTAATTTGTGTTAAGTATAAGTGTTACGCTGTGGATAAAGGGGTAAAAAATATATTTTAATCAATAGATTACGAAACTAGCCTGTATCTAATACCACGAACTTTTGTATCTAATACCACGAACTTTTGTATCTAATACCACGAATGTCTTGACACTGTATCTAATACCACGAATACTCAGCCTGTATCTAATACCACGAACTTTTGTATCTAATACCCCGAAAGGAAAAGATGGCAGATAATAATTTAATCCCTGAAAAATACCCACAAGGTGATTTGTTTATCTGTGATGTTTCAGACGCAATTCTAAAAGACATCATGCCACAAATGGAACACCCCTTTTATTCCCTTTCTAAAAAGCCTGAAACAAATATTCGACGTTACGAACACAATGGTAATTATCTGGAAGTGATACCAAGCGTTAAAGGCTTAGCGACGATCTATGATAAAGATATTTTAATTTATGCCATTTCACAGATCATGGCAAAGCTTAACCAAGGTGAAAAAGTCTCTAAACGAGTACGTATTAACAGCCATGAATTACTTCGATTTACTAACAGAGGCACATCTGGTCGAGATTACATGGCTCTAAGCGAAGCCTTAGAACGATTACGAGGGACTACAATAAAAACCAATATTGTTACAGGCGATGAAGAACAAACCGACATTTTCGGTTTAATAGATACTGCTGGATTTAAGCGTAAAAACGGACTTAATGGACGATTAGAATGGTGTGAAATAGTAATATCTGATTGGGTCTTCAACGCCATTAGAGCCAATGAGGTGCTGACGCTTAATCGCGCTTATTTCAGGCTTAGAAAGCCAATAGAGCGCCGAATATATGAGATTGCACGCAAACATTGCGGACGTAAAAAAGAATGGTCTATCGGGCTTGCCCTCCTCCACAAAAAATCGGGTTCTCAAGGAAATATCCGATTATTCAAACAATCGATAAAAAACCTTGTTTCTCATAATCATTTACCTGATTACACCGTAGAGATAAACGAAGAAACCGATAAAGTAACCTTTAAAAACAGGGAAAAATGGTGGAAGGAAGGCAACCAAATTGGAAGCGCCCTACCCCCCTTCTCTCCTCTGGCTTTTGAAGAAGCTAAAAAAGTAGCGCCCAATTATGACGTTTATTATTTAGAACGCGAATTTCGCGAATGGTGGTCTAACTCGGGTAAATCCGTACCCGATCACTTAACAAAAGCTTTTGTGGGGTTCTGCAAGGCTAGGCATAAAAGAAAGCCTTACCCATAACCCACATATACACAAACCATCAAATGTGTGTTTGTGTATATGTGTAAAATAACATTTGTGCATTTACACATTTGGAGTAAGCTCGGCGCATGATAATTTCATTCATCAATCAAAAAGGCGGAGTCGGAAAAACCACCATTGCTATCAATGTGGCTTCTGCTCTTGCTCAACAAGGCTTTAAAACATTACTTATCGATGCTGATAAACAAGGTTCATCGAGTACTTGGGCTAGTTTGCGTGAAGAAACACCCTTTCAGGTGGTAAGCCTTGCCCGTGAAAACATGGCAAAAGACGCGCTATCGCTTGCCACTGAGTACGATTTCACTTTAATTGACGCACCGCCACACGCTGAGGCTATATCGCGCTCGTGCATTATTGCCTCTGATCTCGTTGTCATGCCGATAGAACCCTCTGGCTTATCGACATGGGCGAGTGATGTAACCGTCCAGCAAGTCGAGCAAGCAAGGGAATACAAAGAAACCCTCAAATGTGGGTTTGTGGTTTCCCGCAAAATAGGGAAAACGGTTATCGGTCGCCAAGTGCGGGAAATGGTCGAAAACACAGGGATGCGGGTGTTTGATGCAGATATTGAAAACCGCGTGGCGTTTGCTGAATCCATGACAATGGGGCAAACCATTTTTGAATGGGGCGCAGATAAAAAAGCAATGGCAGAAATTGAAACCTTAACAAAAGAGCTGGTCAACTATGGCAAAGAAGAACTTTCAGAGCGCACCGAAACCGAAAAGCTCAGTATCGCCTGAGGCGATTGAAGCATTTGAAAATGGCGGGGCAGGGCATGACACACCGAGCAAAGCGGTAAAGCCTGCAAACAGCCCTCAAGAGCCGACAAGACGACTGAGCATTGATCTGCCACAAACTATGCACCTTCGTTTTAAAACAGCGTGTAGCGCCACACAACGCAAAATGACAAAGGAAATAGAAGCCTTTATTTCTGGGCGCACCACTGAACTAGAAGAAGAAGCGGGTATAACCCACAAATAAACATTCCCACAAATGTGGGTTTGTTCATAAAGCAAAGATTAAAGAAAGAGAAATCATATGCAAACTAAGCCTCAAGACTTAGAAATAATAACAAAGCCAGTTTTAAAATGGGCAGGGGGCAAAACTCAACTTTTGCAGGAAATCAGACCTCTAATTCCATCTAAATTTAACAAGTACATAGAACCATTTATTGGTGGTGGGGCGGTATTTTTTGACTTAAACCCAAATCAGGCAATAATCGCAGATTCAAATCCTGAGCTAATAAACTTATACAACGTAATAGCAAACGATGTAGAAGCCTTAATTCGTTCTTTAAGTCGCCACAAAAATGATAAAGATTATTTCTATAAAATTAGAGAGAAAAAGTGGGAAGATTTAACCCCAGTCCAATCAGCATCACGAACTCTATTTTTAAATAGAACATGTTTCAATGGACTTTACAGAGTAAATAAAAAGGGGCAATTTAATGTTCCTTTTGGAAACTATAAAAATCCTAATATATGTAATAAATTCAACCTTAGAAATGTTTCAGAACAGCTTGCAGGAAAAACCATAATATGTGGTGATTACAAAACTGTCCTGAAAAAATATGCTAAGTCTGGCGATCTAGTATTTTTAGATCCTCCATATCTCCCTATATCTAAGTACAGTGACTTTAAACGCTATACAAAAGAGCAGTTTTACGAAGAAGACCATAGAGAACTAGCCGATGAAGTAAAACGGCTAAGTGATATAGGCTGTACTGTCATACTAACAAATTCAAACCACCCATTAGTACATGAACTTTATAACCAATATAAAATAGAAGTTTTCAAAACAAAAAGAAATATTAGTAGCAAAGCCAGTGGACGAACTGGCGAAGATGTTCTTGTAAAAATAGACCCAAGAAAGAAAATTTATCTTAACGCAGTGCCTAACATGTTATGCACCCAAACTAATAAATTCCCCTCCACAAGGTACATGGGATCTAAAAGTAAAATTCTTCCTCAAATAAGAGACATTATTAAACAACTTGATTGTCATAGCGTACTGGATCTATTTTCTGGGTCTGGAGTCGTTGGTTATATGTTAAAAGCAGAAGGGAAAAAGGTAGTCAGCAATGACTATATGGCGTTAGGTGCTACGTATAGCAAAGCTCTGATAGAAAATAACAGCGTCACCCTCTCAAAACAAAAAGCAGAAGACCTGCTTTTAAGTACAACTGATAGTGATAAGTTTGTAGAAACCACGTTTAGCGGTTTGTATTTCACAAAAAAAGAAAATCAATTAATTGATAACGTAAGAGCTAACATAAACAAATTACACTCTCCATATGAAAGGGCAATAGCTCAGTCTGGAATAATAAGGGCTTGCTTTAAAAAGCGTCCTAGAGGAATTTTCACCTATGTTGGTTATCGTTACGATGACGGTAGAAAAGACCTAAAAATCAGTTTAGAAGAACACCTGCTATCTGCAATTGACTCCATTAATGAAGCTGTTTTTGATAATGGAGAAAAGAACAAGTCTAGGAGAGGGGACGCAATGACAATTCGTGCAAAACCTGACCTAGTATATATCGACCCACCATATTACAGCCCTCACTCAGACAACGAATATGTCAGACGATACCATTTTGTTGAGGGCATAGCTTGTAATTGGGAAGATGTCGAAATGCAGTGGCACACAAAGACTAAAAAATTTAAAAGTTACCCAACTCCTTTCTCTACACGAACAGGAGCGCATAACGCTTTCGATTGTCTATTTAGAAGATTTAAAGATAGCATATTAGTAGTGTCATATTCCTCCAATTCTTTACCTACGCTCGATGAAATGGTTGCTTTAATTGCTAAATATAAAACTCATGTAGATGTAATTTCCATTGATTATAAATACTCCGTAGGAAATCAAAATCATAAAATTTCAGATAATAATAATAGTGTGCAAGAGTACATATTCGTAGGGCAATAAATGATTTTATGGCATCTAGGGAATACAACGGTAAGAAGTGCCTTCAGATTAAGAGAAGGTCTAATCGCTTTACACTCTTCAAATCTTCAGGGCAATCTTAGAGGTAAAGAGCAAGAGCTGGCTTTTTGTCGTTTGCTTGCAAACGATAATATCGTAGCCCAGTCTGGAAGTGACGCAACTTTCAGTGTAGGTAGAAAATGGCGATCAGCTTTAACAAAGCTTGGTTTTTTATATCCAAATTTGACAGGTGATCTTGCATCAATCCAAAGCCAAATTGGAGCGCCAGACTTTATTACGCCTAATGGCTTAAGACTAATAAATGCAGAAAATGTTTCTGGTTGGCAAGAATGTTTTTTAAGGTCTTTAGCATCTTATTATATTCCTTCTGTTATTGAACTACGCCATGATTGCCCAATTTTTTCTCCATTAAGGCATGTGCTAGGTATATTGAAAGAAATTGAATCTGCTACAGGAGAGTGCAGGTTAAACTTTATTGAAATGGCATTAATTGTCCAAGTGTCTTCTAGTATCGATAATGCTCAGACAATCACACAAAGAATCATAGAGTTTCGAGAGGAAAGAGAAAATTCTTCAAGAAAACGCACATTCGACCAAAATAAATTGACTGAGGCGGGCGAGGTTTTTAATAAAGCGCCAAGCACTTTTAAGGATTACGCAGATACCAATTTTAGATACCTAAAAGCCACGGGGCTATTTCAGAGTAAGGGTAAAGGAATAACACTTGTTCCTTCAAAACGGGTTCTCATAGACCAATTAATCAGTGAGCAAGTAACTGAAAAAGAGCCTGTAGATTATATTTCTGATCTATGTAATGGCGCAAGGTTGCCAATTGATAACCAACAGGGAGCAATAGTAGTCCTCAATGATTTAGTAGATCAGATAAATTCAAGAGGAGATGTTTTAAATATATCTGATAGAAATTTATCAACACCTGCTGATATAGCCATTGTACGACACGAACTTGAAGATAGAATATCAGAGCTTAACGAGATCGAATATGCAGAGGCTCAAGCCTCACAAGTTAGCGAGATAGTTGGTTATATTGATATGCTCGCCACAAAAAAATTCAGTAAAGAATTAGATAGTGGGGAAGAAATAACAATCCCAAGAGGCGAAGCCCCCGCTTATTTTGAATGGACTATTTGGCGAGCGTTTCTCGCGATTAACTCACTTATAAATCACCCTTGGGAATCTAGACAATTTAAAATAGATCAAGATTTTCTCCCCGTACATACTGCCTCTGGTGGTCGTCCAGATATGATATTTGAGTTTGAACACTCAATTATTGTAGTAGAAGTAACATTGACCACATCTTCACGACAAGAGGCTGCCGAAGGAGAACCCGTCCGTCGGCATGTAGCGAAATATGCGGAAGAGCAAGCAGAAAATGGAAAACAGGTCTTCGGGTTATTTCTAGCCGTAAATATTGATACAAATACTGCTAATACATTCAGACTTGGTGAATGGTATCTCAACAACGACAGAAAAATCGATCTCCATATCGTTCCTATGTCTCTTGTACACTTTCAAAACCTGCTTTCTAAAGTGGAAAATCAACCGTCTGAATTATTACAACATTTACTGAATCTAATGCGTGATTGTCGAATGCATGCGACAAAAGAAGCTCCTGAATGGAAAACTAAAATTTCAGAGTTATCAACTAATCTTGCACAAACATTATAAAAGATTGCAATCTAAACTAAAATGAAAGAAGACAACGCGCCAAAACTTGAAGACATGAAAGGTCGTAAATCAATATTCCATTATAACGATGACGGGAAACTATCATCGATCAGTATCGAAGAATCGGATAAACCGTTTTTCAGCGATCGCATGAAAGAAGTATTAAATATGCCAGCATTTTTACGCCATCGATTTGATGGGAAAAATTTTCATGAAAGTTTGTATGAACAAATACGTGATGCTCAAGCAAAAGAGCCTCAAAAAAAATTCGACCCTAACGATCCTCTATTACTCGACATACCTGAATTTATGCGTAGAAAAGAATAAGCACAGGTGAAATTTATTGCAAATCAGCATTAACAAAATCACCTTCTTTAAGCGCACAAAATCCTACGCCTTTACTTTCACACTCATTCATAAATTCGACAAACTCAGGCAGTGATCCTGACAAATCAGAAAGCGCACAAACTATCAGCGTTTCACCTTTTTTAATATACTTTAAACAAGCATCCAGCTTTATTTCTTGATACATCATACGAATAATATTAGCGCGTCGAAGTCGCTTAATTTGGCGCAATTTTTCAGAGCGGGGCGCATCTGCTCGAATAAAACCAATTGCTAAACATTGATCGTTCATATTAGCTATACCTGATTAATACTGCGTTATTGAGAAGTTCCGTAAAAGCCTTTTGAGTATCGATGGTACTCAGTGGCATGGGGACTTTGAATCATTAGTTTATTGATTTCTTGATCTTTTACAAATACGCGAGCAACAGTACGCCCGTATTTATCAGCATCTATTTTTATAAAACTAATCTTCTTGCCCTGTACCAATCGAGAAAGGGCGATTTTAGATTGCTCACCGCCTTTATCTTTCATCTCTGGGGCATCGACACCCCAAAGCCTTAGACGTAGTTTAGACCCGCTTAAAATAAGCGTGTCGCCATCGATGACATACGCCACATGTCCAGATTGATACTCAGGGGATAACGGGGCAGGGGCTTTGCTAAAAACAGCAAATACAATTCCGATAACACCTGCAATAATTATTAGTATCTTCACTGCTTACAATCTTTCTATTAAGTTGGCTCGTTACCTTTAGGCTTAAACTCTCTTTCACGTACTCGCCCTTGATCTTGTTCTTGCTCGTCTGCCTTTTCCCATTCACTAGTATTTGATACATCCCTAAACTGTTTAATCTCTTCGTGTTGCGATTTATCAAAACTAGATCGCTGTGAGCGTTGCATTTCATCAAGCGAAAGTCGATCTTGTTTGTAGCTCTTATTGATTAACTTCATTTGATCGCGTGTCTGGCCACGAACTTGGCTAGACAAATCTTTGCGATCAGTTTGTTGACGTTTATCAATTTGCGTGTGCATGGCTTCTTGGCTTTTCACCATGCGGAAATATTGCGAAAGTCCGTTTCGTTCAAAATCTTTTTCTCGATGGCGCAATATGTATTTTGCTCGACCAAACGCGGTTTGTGTTTTTTCCTTAAATTCGTCCATTTCGGCACGTTGCGATTTATAAAGGTCATTCCATTTTGATTTGTAAGCGTCTTTTATTAAGGCGCGGGAATTTTTAACCTGTTCTTCTTTTGCCCGAAATAGGGCGGTGCGCTGATTTAATTCTTGCTTGGAAAACTTCTTTTGATCGGTTTGGATTTTGCCCCAAAATGCCTTGGCTCTGGCTTTGTCTTCAATCCACTGCTCACGGGTGCTTTCTTCTTTGTGTTTAACGAACTCGCCTTTTTCGCGTTTCTCGTTATTCTCGACCCGTTTTTCAGCCTCTTTCCAGCCGTGTTCCTTATTTAGCTCTTGAGMCAGTTTTGAGAGTTTCACCCGATCATTGGAAAGCTTCGCCATTTTGCCCGTTTCAGGGTGTACCCGATTAGCCACCACATGGATATGCTGGTGATCGCCATCGAGGTGCTTTACAAAAATGGCTTGGTGCTTGTGCATCCCAAGTTTTTTTAATGAGGCAATCGAAGCATTGACCATCTGTTCATCACTGACTTTATCGTCAGGATGCCAGCCCAAAGAAAAATGCAGAACGGGGCTACCCGATCTCGGCTTTTTCCCGCCATTAGCAATGATGATCTCATTACCATGCTTTGCCAGATCGATCATGTGGGCTGTGGCTTGTTTTGGGTTATCGGTGGGCAGATTGTGTGTGTGCGACCAGTCCACACGATCTGAGCCAGCCTCTTTGCCTTTCTCCTGCTTGTCATGGAGAAGGTAAGCCATAACGCCTTTAAATGACTTCCCCTTAGACGCGATACGCGGGTTCACTTGGGAAGTGCCTTATTAAAGAATTGCTCCAATTGGAGGAGGGCGCTTTCTAGCCGGTCGGGATACTTAAATCGACCAGCGTTTAGCCCTCTGGCAATTTGGTTCAAATTGTTACCAATTGCTCGCAATTCTTGCCTCGCCTCGAAGTCGAGCTGTTGTTCCTGAACAACGGTTATTCGAGAGGTGAGGCTGGCATGACGGGCATACACTGGCAAGCTTTGGCGGGTGCGTTCAGCACCTTTCGCCAAGCGCTCGATTTCGGTTGCTGTGCATCGAAAACGGACGGGGAAAATACGACGTTCAGCGTCGTCTTTTTTCGGTCTAGCCATGTGTATGTCTCCCGTTCATGCGCGCCCATTTTGGGCGCATTCCCGCAGGGCGAGACCCAGCTTTGCTGGGGTTTTTGTTCTACAAAAACATATCTCGCTACCCTAGAWASKMKRCRKMWTWCRYYMTRWTAASGGTCAATAGCGGGCTGATGTTTTTCTGGAAAATAACGATAAAAAACATTCGCTT
>JAESRY010000073.1 GCA_016764415.1 Cycloclasticus sp.
GGTTGAACCGGACCAGCACACCAAGTTACGCATACTTAACGGTACGCCTGAGGTTATTGCTATTCATACCCATGGACATAAAGCGACGATTACGGCCTATGACGGTGTTGACGTTAACCCACAAGCTCGTATCACCCGTGATGTGTATAGCATCTCGCCGGCTCAACGGATTGATTTAGACCTGTACACAAAAAATGATGGCTTACATAGCTACGGTGAGGGCGTTTGGTTGATGCATGATCATGCGGAGCGTGCGATAACCACTAATGGTATTGCCCCCGGAGGGAATATTTCACAAATTGTTTACCGTAAGTACCTCAATAAAAATGCGATGGCCAGTGTTGAAGGTGAAAATATCATGCCTTATTTCAGCCCAGAATATTATAAAGGGAACTTGCCTACTTGGAGCGCTGCCGATGCGTTTGGGTTCTTAGATGATGTGGGTGGTGAGCGCATAGATTCATACAGAAAGGTATTGTTGGTGATTGTGCTGGGTATGTTATTGGGAGTTTTATTCTTAGTATTTAATATGTTCTACAGCTTTTTACACGACTTTGCAGTGAAGCTACAAGATAGGAGGGATTTATGAAAAGTATATTAATAGCTTTTATTCTTTCTCTACTTCTATCGATGCAAGCGTCAGCAGGTATGCGGATGGGTGAATGGGGCATGGTAATGAATGAAAACCATGACCAATTACCACAAGGCTGCGTTGAGGTGGCTGGTGAGCAAGATATAACCATTAAGGCGGGTAGAGATTACGCTAAGCCCTTTCCTGGGACAATATTTGGTTACAGTCAACATGAATTTAGTTTTCCAAAATGCACGCGCATTAATGTAACGTTTATTAACGAAGACAATATCCGCCATCAATTTATGATTCATGGTTTGCCTACTTATTTACACCCTCAAGGTATGTTCCACCTTGAGCTATATGGACGAGGAGAAACATCGGGTACGTTTATTACTCCTTATACCGAAGAAACTTACTTGGCCCATTGCGACTTAGCGCAACATATGGAAAAAGGCATGAAAGCGCAAATAAAAGTGGGCGGTGGTAGCGGTAATTTACCATCTATACCGGGTATATCAGGTCAGCTGAACAAAGATGATTACGCGTTTGACCTAGGCTACGAGAATCTTGTTCTTACCTCTTTTTTGTTATTGCTAGGTTTCTTTAGTTGTATGTTTTTCTTCATTTGGCGTAAGAAATAAACCACTCACACTAGATGTTTGAGGGGCTAGTTGAAACGTATGGTGTATTAGGGCTTTTTTTAGCTGCATTTATTTCCTCAACTATCGCTCCCGGCGGATCTGAAGCGGTTTTAGCGCTGTTAATACTTAACAGCGACCATCAGCCTATCTATTTGGTTTTAATAGCGACAATTGGCAATACATTAGGTGCATTAACTACTTTTTATTTAGGTCATTTGGTTTCTACAAAATACTCAGCTAAAAATGTAAACCCGAAATATTTCAATAAGGCTAATGAATTAATTCAACGCTATGGCAGCGTAGCGTTGCTATTAAGTTGGTTGCCGTTGCTTGGGGATGTACTTTGCTTAGTCGCAGGATGGGTTCGGCTTAATATTATAAAATCTATAATTTTTATTACCATAGGCAAATTTGCCCGTTATTTTTTAATTTCACTGATGCTCAATTAATCCAATATGACCAAAAATACGATTTATATTGAAAAGGACATCGACCATCGGACGAATGTGCGTGATGACTTAATAAGTGATATTGCTGATTATTATGATCAGAGTTATTGGGATTACCGTACATCTTGGTTGAATAGCCATAATCTTGCGATTCACTATGGTTATTGGTCTGATAGTACAAAGTCCCATAGCGATTCATTAATAGAAATGAATGCGGTGTTAGCGGGCCAACTTGATTTAAAAAAAGGTGACCATGTACTGGATGCCGGATGTGGTATTGGTGGTAGTTCTATTTGGTTAGCTGAAAATTTTGGCGTAAAAGTAACCGGCATTACCGTTTCGCCTACTCAAATTGTACAGGCTAACAAAAATGCTAAAAAACGGGGTGTTGATCATCTAGTTGATTTTAAGCTGGAAGACTATACCCAAACATCTTTCGACGATGAGACGTTTGATCACGTATGGGGTTTGGAAAGTATTTGTTATGCGTTAAAGAAATCTGACTTTATTAAGGAAGCATATCGTGTTTTAAAGAAAGGCGGCTGTTTTGCCATTGCAGATGGGTTTGCGGGTAAACGTGAATTAACGCCTAAAGAATGGAAGCACGTACTTAAAGTATTAAACGGTTGGGCGATGCCAAATATGGCAATGCCCAGTGAATTTCAGCTGTTTATGGAAGAGTGTGGCTTTACACATATCTATTATAGAGATATTACGAAAAATACGTTGCCGTCGTCTAAACGCCTTTATTACACGGCGTTGCTAACGTATCCGATGGAAAAAATAATGAGCCTTTTGAAATTACGCAGTTCGGTCCAAAGTGGTAATTTCGATGCGTGTTTTGGCCAATATCACGTATTGCACGACGGTATTGGTTGTTATGGTTTATTTTCGGCTAGAAAGGGCGAGGGTTAAGCGTATAAAAGAGTACTTATCTGCGATGAACTAAGTAAGTTTAGAACCTAATCAAGGTTATTTCAGTTTGACGCTTTTTCCATTCTTTAAACGCTAATAGGCTCAATGCATTGTCTTGGTAAATCATCACAAGCTGAAGCTCATCAGGTGTGATAGACGTTTCGCAATCGATGGTGATTTGCCGTTGGTTGTATTCTCTAATTTTCCACTTGTTTTTCTCTTCGCTTACCTTAAGCTGAGTGTTACTTCCTAGTGCATGGAGTGTTTTTTCTATTAATTGATTACGTTGTTCAAAGCAGTTTTCTTTAGATAGTTCTCTTGGGCTTTTAACCTCAATGCTATAAATAATATGTGATTTTGGTGTGGTTGAATATTCATATTGAACAAAACGTTGGTCAGCTTTGTCTGGCGTAAAGGGAATCACTTTATTTTCAATTACATACCCTTCAGGCAGCCCTTCGCTAACAACGCCTATCGTTATGCCAAAGGCAGCCTTGATGCTGAATTCCTTATCTAATTTGCTCATGGCATCGTCCACCAATGCCTGATCTTTATCTCCACAACTTAAAAGAAGTGATAGTAAAGTGGCAGTTAATAGAATTTTGATAATATTCATAATGGCTAAAGCAATTGGTTTTTAAGCATTAAAATAGAACTCAACGATGCGGGCTAATTTTATTGTGGTTTAGTTATATCGTCTTGATGTTTTGACCATTCAACAAAGCTTAATTTGCTTAATGATGCGTCGCTGTAGGTCATTACTAATTGTTGGTGCCCCCCGTTTAATGCAGGTTCACACTCGATAGAAATTTCACGCTGATTATATTCACGAATTTTCCATTTTGATTCGTCTACAATCGTAAGCGTTGATATGTCGCCAAGTGTAGCTAATGTTTCCTTAATCATTGCGGCGCGTTGTTCCTTACAGCTTGCTCTTTCTAACTCTTTAACTCCTTTGACTTTAATGCCGTAAACTAGGTGCGTATTGGGTGTAACTGAATAGGTGTAGGTTACAAAACTTTTATGTGTTGGGTTCGGATTAAAGTCGAACGCCTTGTTATTTTCAAGGTAGCCTTCGGGTAAGTTGGGTCCCTGGTCACCAATTTTCAAACCAAATACGCCGTTAATTTGATAAACTTTATCGGGGTTTGATGTGGCCGTGTCATCTCCGCAAGCGGCTAACATGAGTGTTAAAAGTACGGGAATAAGTAATTTGTTAATGGTTTTCATTAGTTATGCTCTCTTGTGCTATTGGCTTGAAGAAATTTTGTAAATTTTACCGCTATAGTCATCAGTAAGATAGATGTTGCCCTGATTATCTTCGCTAAGGTCAACCGGGCGACCGATGACGTTTTCTTTATGCATGAAACCCGTTAAAAAGTCACGTTGCTGTAAGGGCTTGCCCTCAACAAACGTGAGGGCGACTATTTTATAGCCCGACTTTTTTGATCGGTTCCATGAACCATGTAAAGCGACCAATGCATTAGTTTTTAACTGCTGGTTTTTCCGTATAAACAGGATGCTCAGTGGTGCGCCGTGAGCGGTAAACGAATGCGCTGGCGGGTGTGTTGTTAATGTTGAAGGCTTCGATTTAGCAAAATCAGGGTCAGCAATATTAAGGCCGTGAATAAATGGCCAGCCATAATGCTTGCCGAACTGTATTTGGTTCAACTCCTCTGGTGGAGAATCGTTACCCAGAAAGTCACGACCATTATCAACGCCATAAATTAAATTTGAGCCGGGTTGCCAGTCAAACCCCACCGTATTTCTAAGTCCACTTGCGATGATTTCTTTATTTTTACCATCTAAATCAAATTGTAGAATGCTGGCTCTTTCCGGTGAATCTTCTAGGCAGACATTACAACTTGAGCCGACGCTGAGATACAGTTTACTATCGGGTCCTATTTTGATGGTTCTAGACCAATGGTTACCACCTCCTGGAAAGGCATCGCGAATAATATAATGCGGTGTACCGATGAATTTTCTTTCTTGGCTATTGTATTGAATGCGCAAGACGGCATTTGTTTCCGCTATGTACAACCAATCTTTGTGTAGAGCAAGTCCGTGGGGCCTGTTGAGCCCGTTTAATAATAAGCGTTGGCCATCTGAAACTCCGTCGTGATTGTCATCTTTATAGACCAGGGTTAATTGGCCGCTGGCTGGCTGGGAAACAATTAAATCATTGTTTTCTGTGGAGGTAATCGCACGAACACCGTCTAAATCGTCGGCAAATATGCTGACGTTAAAACCTTCTTCAACAGATAAGCGGTTGATGAAATCTTGATTGCTTAATGAATTCGCAAACTGTACAGGCATATTTACCGTGTACTTTGCAGGTAAAAAAAGCCAAAAAAAAACGCCGGCAATCGCCATATAAAGAATGCTTTTTAGATGCTGCTTCATATCTGAATTTAGTACGTGCCTTTAAAGAAATTTATTAACACGTGGTTTTTGTTTGGCCAACGACTGTGTGAGCCTGGGCTTTCACAATAAAAGGTGGCAGCGCCATCTGCAGAACAGTTTGAGTATTGTTGGCAACCATTTACATCAGTAGGGCTTAATTCGGTGATGCATTGATTACATTGCGCCCACCAATCAGCGGCTTGTTTACCAAAGCCTACAAAATGTGAATCATCGCGATTGTGAAATACCATCACAGGCAGAGGGCTTGGGCATGCATATTGTTTTAAGCTTTCGCTGTCCATGCCTGCCGCACTCGGTGCAATAGCTGTCGGTTTAGACTTTGAAGAGGGAAGAAAGGTTAACGCATTCGTAATGGTGCCACCGTCTGAGTGGCCGGTGTAATAAATTTTGGTCGAGTCGATGCACCATTTGTTTTGGATATCTAACTGGATGGTCGATAAGTGTTCAATTGCTTTTAGCGACATACGAAGTTTGTCGGCATAGGCGATGATAAAACCGGCCTCAGTGGCCTCTTTTGTTAAATGAACGTGCCGTTCTGATTTGCTCGCGCTGGTCCCAGCCGGAGAAAAAACAACGATTAAAGGGTGCGCAACCAGTGGATTGTAGTTAGCAGGGGTACGTAAGTTGTATGTTGCTGGTGTCTTTGTTTTAAGGCCATCGTTGATACCAGCGGCACCGGTCTTCTCACCAGCTGTGCAGCTAGCTTGAACAGGTGTTGGGTATTCGAATTGAGCGGGCTTTAATAAAGCAGGATCAATGGGTGGGCCTAGAAAAACGTAAAAACCAACTAAGGCGAGACAAAAGAATCCAACAGCGGCGATTATGTATTGAAACATATGAAGACCTCTAAATAATGGTGTATTCGAGTATCACCGCTGCATAAGGTTCATTTATTTAACAACTGGGTCTAGCTCACCGGAGTCGTAACGTAAAACCATCTCTTCAAGGTTAATAGGGTTAATCTTAGATGCTTGACCGGATGTGCCAAATGAATTCATTCGTGAAGCGCAAATACTTTGCATGGCCTCAGTAGAAACAGCCAAGAATTTTCTAGGGTCAAAGTTCTTAGGGTTTTCAATTAAATGACGGCGAATGGAGCCAGTACTGGCGAGGCGCAAATCGGTATCAATATTCACCTTGCGAACACCGTACTTAATGCCTTGTTGAATTTCTTCTACAGGAACGCCATAAGTTTCGCCCAAATCACCACCAAAATCATTCACAACTTTTAGCCAATCTTGTGGAACGGACGAAGAACCATGCATCACTAAGTGAGTGTTAGGAATACGTGTGTGGATATCCTTAATACGCTGAATAGCCAGTGTGTCACCTGTTGGAGGCTTAGTGAATTTGTATGCGCCGTGGCTGGTGCCAATGGCAATAGCCAATGCATCTACGCCTGTTTTCTTGACGAAATCAGCCGCTTCTTCGGGATCAGTGAGCATTTGCTGGTGGGTTAGTTTTCCTTCTGCGCCTACGCCGTCTTCTTCACCCGCTTCACCCGTTTCAAGTGAACCTAAACAACCAAGCTCACCTTCAACAGAGACGCCACAAGCATGGGCCATTTCAACTGTTTGCCGCGTAACATTCACATTGTATTCGTAGCTACTGGGTGTTTTGCCGTCGGCCTCTAATGAGCCATCCATCATTACCGATGTCATGCCCAATTGAATGGAACGCTGGCAAATTGCCGGGCTTGTTCCATGGTCTTGGTGAAATACAACAGGAATATGCGGATATTGTTCAACCGCGGCAAGAATTAGGTGTCTTAAGAAAGATGATCCGGCATATTTTCTTGCGCCAGCAGAACCTTGAATAATGACTGGGCTGTTGGTTGCATCTGCAGCTTGCATAACGGCATGAACTTGTTCCATGTTATTAGCGTTAAAAGCGGGTACGCCGTAGTTGTTTTCTGCCGCGTGGTCGAGTAGTTGGCGTAGAGAAATTAAAGCCATTTGAAGTCTCCTGATTGATTAATTCGTTTATTCCATTAGTTTAACGTTTATAAGCGTTTGTTTCTATTTTTTATGAGACCTTTGCACGAGAGTCAGTTTTCGTTAGAGCACCAACAGTAGGCGCAATAGGCGAGGCAAAAAGAGGCGAAAAAGCGCACGGCTCCATGGATGGAGGAGGTAGAGCGCCAACAGTAGGCGCTTTAGGCGACGCAGGAGCCAAAGCCGAGTTTACAGGGYGTAAATGAGWATTTTGAGCCKRTTTTTCTAGTGCCCCGTGTGGGTAAACGCAGCTATCGCGGAAAATGGACTCGTGCAAAGGTCTCATCTTAAATAACTCCCAAAGTTTTCCCTTACCCTACCCACAGGAATCGAAACACCAAAACCGGTATTGAGTGCCGAGTCTTTAGCCACCTTTATGGTATTAACAGCAACCGCATGGCCATTATCAGTAATCAGCGGTCCGCCGCTATTTCCTGGAAGAATTTGCGCATCTGTTGCAATGCCTTGGGGTGAAATATGCGTAATTGTCCCTTCGGTTAATTGATCACGTAACCCTAGCGGGCTACCAATCGCATGTACGCGAAGGCCCTGATACAACCTTTCCGTACCCAATATTAAATAAGGCGCTTTACAGCCTTTTACTTTCAGCAAAGCCAAATCATCTGTTGACGACACCTTAATTAATCGTGCCCGTGTCTTTGTATTATCTTTAAGAATAATATCAAACGATTGCGCAACATTTGATACGGCACTCGAAAAATTGAAGTCTGATTGCTGCCGCTTGAACGTTTTCTCATCAACATTAAGCCGGCTTGAGGCTTCATCAATTCGTGATTTATCTTGTTGATATTGTTGTGCGTAAAGTGAATATTCTCGTTCTGCTAATGGCCTTTCTCTATCAGATGACAAACTATCCATGTAGTCGCCAAATTCACCCAACTTCCGTTTGTTAATCGCTAAACGCTCTTTTTGCAAAGCCACTTGTTGACGGTTCCGTTCGAAAACTATCGCATTTCGTTCGATTTTTGCTTGAGTCGCATCCCATTGCTTTCCTTTTGCGGGACGAACCACGTGCTTATTTGTTACAAGGTAACAATCTTCCGTAACGAAAAAACCTGAACCAGAGCCTAGTTTGCTTTTAACCGTCACCACGGCCATTGTGGCATTTTCAACCGGGTTTTTAGTTCGGTACTTGCTATTCAATAATTCAATAAAGTTTTTACTGACTGCCGTTGATGAGCTGGTGCTTTTATATGATTGTGCCGCAGACGAAACCATGCCTTTTTTTGGCTTATCCGTAAATTGCCAACGCCCATCTTTGTCTTTATATTTAAAAACCTCTGCCACACAAACGCTGTGTAAGCACAGTAATGCAACACTTATAAAAACAACAGTAAACGCTTTCGGTATTACAACGTAATGGTTAATTCTCTAGGCCTCTTCAGTATATAGCTCGAGAAATGAGTCTAACCCTAATTGCACCAAGTCGTAGGTTTTATCGATATTACTGGCAATATCGCCTTCTAAAACACTTAGCCCATCTAAAATATCTCGGGCTTCTGAGAAGCCCTTATCAATCCCTTCTCTAATAAGTGCGGTGAAAGATTGCAATGCATCGCCTTGCTCAAGCCCCGGGTGTTGCACCTGATAGGACGAAAAGAATGCCGTGCTTAACGAAACGATGCGACCAGCTGTAGCTTCAGGACTTACATCTAAGCCTGAGTCGTACGCATCTTGAATTGCGTTATCACCAGCGCCTAATGTTGCACTCAATACTTCATTGATACCTTCTAGAGCAGCTTTAAGTACTAATGCGTTGGGTGAATCAGCTGCAGTTACACTAATGGTTGACTCTAGAATGGCTGCATTTAATTGTCTTTTTGCTACATCTTTGTCATGCGCTAATCCTGACACTGTTTGCCCAAAAGGCTCATCGGATTTCTTATCCTCACTCTTGGCCAAAATTTGAACCTGCTGACCGAATGGAGCTAATGTTGAAGCATCCATATCACTCTCCTGCGTAAGTTAAATTTACAATATGCATCAAGATTATCGGCCAAGGCGCCAATAACTTTAGCAAAAATTTTCATCACCCATTGGTTTAATCTAAATCTCTAAACCAAATCTATAGATGAAAAAATACTCCAATGTATAAAAATTACATATTCACCATTTGCAGCAAGGACTCTAAGGGGCTCTTATCAATATCCCACGCGGTAAACAATGCAAATAATTGCTGAATGGATTCCAGCCCAACCACTTTATTATCAAGCTCAAGCATATAGTGCGACCCCATTTCCTCAACGCCCTTAAAAGCAATTATCGTTTTAACTGATACTAAGAACACATCTTCATTACGATCGTCGGAAAAAACAGGCACTTTAAATAAAATTTTCATGTTCGATAAATTGTTTCAATTAAATGGTAGCCAAATTTAGTTTTGATCGGGCCGTGCACCTTCAATACTGGCTTTTTAAACACGACATTATCAAATGCTTTCACCATCTTACCTGGGCCAAACTCTCCTAAATCACCCCCTTTTTTCGCGCTTTGGCAAAGCGAGTGCTTTTTAGCGAGCGCCGCAAAATCTGCGCCTGTAGATAAGCGAGCCTTCAGCTTGTCAGCTTCCTCTTTAGTTTTAACTAGAATGTGTCGCGCGCATGCCTTTGCCATTGTTACTCCGTTATTTTTTATTCACCGCTGTTTGTCGTTCCATCATTTGACCCGCGACGATGGCTAATAAACAATACATCGCAAAATAATAGAAGCCTTCGTGCAATTGCGCGTGCATCTTCAACGCCTCGTCCGCATATTCATTCGCATTGATGGCTAAAAATGTTACTAAAATCGCCATCAAAAATACGTCTGACATAGACCATTTACCCAAAACACCACTAACGCCCAACAATTTGCGCTGACGTTCTATCGATTTTGTTAAAAAAGCCCAAGTTACCAGCGTGATTTTAATCAGCGGTATAACCAGCCCGAATAAACCGATTAATACGCCGACCAATAAGTGACCGTTCGATAAAAGCTCTCTCATAGTTGCCAATAAACTTCGAGTAGACGTAAAAACCGTGAGCTCACCGTCTATACCCATATCCTTTACTAACGATTCCACCATGCCTTGAATGAACCCACCACTTTTGCCTGGCGCTACCAATAAACCGGCACCGATATGTATCATTTCTTTTTTATCAATTTTCGCCTCAATGGTCATTAGTGGCTTCGTTAAACCGGGCACTAGGAAAACAATAGACAGTAGAAATAAAATTATTGGAAATAACTTAGCCATTTAGAACACCCTATCTGAATTAATCATGCCATTGATTCTAATCTTATTATTYATGCAATAACAACTAACAGGCTGTTTTACCCGTCTCTTTCCACCGCACATTAATGTATGCACCAAGGATAATAAACCCCGCTCCGAACAATGTTTCTGAACTTGGCATTTCGCTATAAAAAATAAAGCCAAACACAACCGCAAACACCACTTGTAAATATGAAAAACTTGTCGCTCTACCCGCTGTTTCAGTTTGCATCGATTTAGTTAGACCAATTTGGCCAATTTGTGTCGCCACCCCTATCGCCAATAGATATAACCACTCGACACCTTGTGGCATAACAAAGTCATTCCATAATAAAGCGACACTAATCGGTAAAGCCACCAACGGAAAATAGATAACGATGACCAATGGATGCTCTGTTTTATTTAGTGACCTAACTAATGTGTAAGCAATAGCGCTACCAAACGCACCTGCAACGGCCGCCATAATGGCTATATTTTCAAACTCAATAATACTGGTTGAAATAACAAAATCTGGCTGCACAATCACCAGCAAACCAACAAAGCTTAGAGCTATGCAAATTAAGCTACCTTGCGTGGCGCTTTCTTTTAGAAACACCAGCGCAAGTACAACGGTGAACATGGGATTTAAGTACTGCAACACCGTCGCCTCTGCCAAGGGCAAATGAGTTAGCGCGTAAAACACACAAATCAATGCTAAAAACCCCACCAATCCACGCGCAAACAATAAGCCTTTACGGTTACCCAATACAGGTATACCTAGCCTTTTAACCATGATGTAACTAATCAGCAATGACACCAGTGATCGCGCTGCTACCATTTCCAACACAGGAATACCCAGCAAGCCAATTTGCTTAACAAACAGCGCCATAATGCTAAATGCTAATGCACTTAACATCATGTAACGTGCGCCAACCGGTATTGATAAAAAAGCGTTGATGGGAATATCCCTCATTAAAAATTGATGCTTATTTTACCTCTTAGCAAGCCTGTTTTGAAACAAATGAACAGAGGTTCAACGTAGCGCATTTATCGTATAATATTCCCTCAATATACGAGGTTACACATGCAATTAGGCACTCCACTTTCAAACACTGCCACAAAGGTTATGCTGCTAGGCTGCGGCGAATTAGGTAAAGAAGTCATCATCGCTCTACAACGTTTGGGCGTGGAAGTGATTGGCGTCGATCGTTATGAGAATGCGCCTGGGCATCAAGTGGCACATCGCTCATACGTGATTGACATGACTAACGGCGCTGACCTTAAAGCCTTGATTGAAAAAGAAAAACCTGATTTTATTATCCCGGAAATTGAAGCCATAGCAACTGACATGCTGGCGGAAATTGAAGCTGAAGGGCTCGCCACCGTCATCCCCACTGCGCGCGCTACGCAGCTAACGATGAACCGCGAAGGCATTCGTTGCTTGGCGGCTGAAGAACTTGAACTAGCCACGTCGAAATATGCTTTTGCAGAATCATACGACGAATTAAAAGCGGCCATTAACAATGGCATAGGCTACCCTTGCATCGTTAAGCCTGTGATGTCGTCATCGGGTAAAGGCCAATCAACCATAACAAGCAAAAGCGACATTCAATCGGCTTGGGACTATGCCATTAAAGGAGCCCGTGTAACCACTACACGTATTATCGTTGAGCAGATGATTCACTTCGATTACGAAATCACCCTTCTCACCGTACGCGCATTAAACCTGAACGGCGACATTGAAACCAGCTATTGCGAACCCATTGGACACGTACAACAACAAGGCGATTACGTAGAAAGCTGGCAACCTCAAAAAATGAGCACTACCGTACTAGAAAAAGCGCAGCACATGGCAAAGCAAGTCACCGACAATCTAGGTGGTCGCGGTTTATTCGGTGTGGAGTTTTTTATAAAAGGCGATGATGTGTTTTTTAGCGAAGTTAGCCCACGCCCACACGATACCGGCATGGTAACGATGATTACCCAAAATCAAAACGAATTCGAACTGCACGCACGTGCCATACTCGGCTTACCGATATCCACCTATCTACGCACACCGGGTGCAAGCGCTGTTATTTACGGTGGTTTAGAGAAAAAAAGTATTCAATTTAACGGCGTAGAAAAAGCCCTCGCCATACCACAAACCGACATCCGTTTATTTGGCAAACCTGAAAGCTTTATGCGCCGAAGAATGGGCGTTTGCCTGTGTTACGACGACTCTACCGATAACGCGCGTATCAACGCAAAAAGGGCTGCTGCTCTAGTTACAACCGAGTAGTTTTATTTAGGTTTTCTTGCGCGAATAAGAATACGGTCAGTGCTGTAGCGTAAGTCATCTGCGTAAATGGACGTACTGTGATCGTCTTTCGGGTTAGCCAACAAATCTGATGTTGCTTCGACGATAAAGCCAGCTTTTTCTAACATTTCCTTAATAATTCGAGGCTCAATGCGGTGGAATTTAACGTTATCGTACCCCGCTTCTCCCACGTGATCGCTAATACCTACAATGCCGCCGGGTTTAAGCGCCCTATACATCGCACGAAGATATGTCTGAACGCCAGCCACACCTTCATGTGCTTCAACAGAGTTATAAACATCATGCATATTGAACCCCCAATAGGCCACATCAATGGCGTTATCAAATGGCATATCCTCGGCGTCTACAACCATGTATCGAACATTAGGTAAGCGGCCATTCACCAAACGCGCCAGCATAGATTTATGCCGTGCACCTTTAATCAGCTGTAAAACAAAATGATAATTTTGCGCGTATACAACCCCTTTAGGGCCAACCGCCGCAGAGAAAATCTCCGTGTTATAGCCAGCACCAGTGAACATATCAAGCATCGTCATACCCTCTTTAACACCAAAAAACTGAACGACTTCTAGCGGTTTTCTACCTGAGTCTTTAATGGCATCAAATTGGTCACGTCCCGGGGACTTTAATTGCAGCTTGATTCGTTCAGCCATCGCTGTATCTTCGGCAAAACTAACACTTGTGAAAGCCAAAGAAGATAAAGCGAATACTGCAATGAGTAAATTTTTCATGATGATTAACCTCAAATTACGTTAATGTTGTGTTGCAGGCATTACCATAGCCCCCATTAAACGAAGGAGCATTACGTTTGATGATACATCATTCTTGTTTTTATTAGCGGAGCCTCCAACATTAAAAAGCGACACTCATTAAGTTATTCCAACATATGTGCGGCATAAGC
>JAESRY010000171.1 GCA_016764415.1 Cycloclasticus sp.
TGGGCGCTGTTGATGTTTGTTGTGCAAATAGCGGCGCTAAGTCCGTAGCGAGTGTCGTTTGCCATTTCAAGTGCGGCATCAATATTATCCACGGAATACACGGAGGTAACCGGGCCGAACGTTTCCTCGTAGCAGACGGTCATGTCTTTGTTTACATAGGTGAGAATAGTGGGTTGGCAGCGGTTTCCTTCCCATTCTCCGCCAGTCAAGACGGTGGCGCCTTTTTCTCTAGCGTCTTCAATGTGATGACGGATTCGATCACGTTGGCGGGGTGAAATGATAGGGCCTAGAATAGTGCTCATTTCACGTAGATCACCTAACGATAAGCTGTTTGCAGCGGCACTAAATTTTTCAAGAAACTCATCGTACACAGGCGCCTCGACAATAATTCTACTGGAGGCCATGCAGGCTTGGCCTTGGTATAAGAACATGCCAAAAACAGCGGTTTGAACAGCTTTGTCGATGTCAGCGTCGGCTAAAATAATTAACGGATTTTTACCCCCTAATTCAAGCACGGCATGTTTCATTTGCTTGCCGCAAATTTCGCTAATATGTTGCCCTACTCGGCTGGAACCGGTAAACATCACTGTTTTAACTAAGGGGTGCCCGGTTAAAAAATCGCCAATGTCAACGCCAAAGCCAGAGACCACATTCAACGCGCCAGCAGGAAAGCCGGCTTCGTGAATGAGTTGAGCGAAGCGATATGATAGAGAAGGTGCTTCTTCAGAACACAGTAAAACAACCGTATTACCGGTTGCTAGCGGCGAGGCTACGAGTTTTGCAGATTTAATCAACGGTACATTAAAGGGCGTAATAGCGGCGATAACCCCTAAAGGCTTCCTAACGCTCATGCTAAGGCGGCCAGGGGTGTCAGAAGGGATGGTTTGCCCAGTTACGCGACGTGCAGAACCAGCGGCTGCTCGTAGGTGGCCAATAGCATACTGCACTTCAAACTGTGCTTTGTTAATCGGGGAGCCAATTTCGTCGATTAAGATATCTAAAAATTCTTGGCGGTCTCGTTCTAACAAATCAGCCGCTTTACACAGCATGGCCTCGCGGTCTTTAGCTAAGCTTTTGCCGTAAGTGTTGAAACAAGCTTGTGCGCTTTCAACAGCTTTATTGATGTCGGCTTCGTTACCCTCAGCAGCGGTGCAATAGATTGAGTCATCAATTGGGTTAAGTACATCAAAGTATTGTCCGCTTGTGGGTTTGCAATACTCACCATTAATCCAAAGTTCGTGTTGTTTTGTCATGTTATTCCCCTAAAATTGTTGAATAAAAAAGGGCAATTTATTATCGCCCTTTTTATGTATATTAATTAAACACTCTATTTTTAGCCGAAATTTTGCTGAGGGTCTAATGCTTTTTTGACACGTTGGTTCAGTATTTTTAAACCCGGGTGGCGTGTTTCGTCAACACTGTCTTGCATATCCGCATCGGCTTGGGTGACAGAGTAGCCTTGTTCTGCAAATTGGCTGATTAAAGAGCGAGCTAATGTTTTTGCGGAATCCAACTGATCTTTGTCGTACACAACACTCAGCTGGGAAAACATCGTACGCCAGGTAAGAGAAAACTGGCTAATAAGCGTCAGTTCCTTAGAGCTGCTTTTGCTGAGTATTGAGTTGATGGCTAATGCATCGTTGCCTTCAATTGGGCTGGCAAATTGAAGGTTGATGGATGAGGTGTTCTTCAATTCTGCGCTTTTTGTGGTGAATTGACCGAGCATGGCCTTTTCACGTTGAGCCCAAATAGGGTGAGTGGCGGTTGCATCCTTGAGTAAAAAGCTTGCGCCATCGATTTGGCTAAAAGCACCTTCGACAGCAGCCCAAACMACATCGACATTASCGGGTATGCCATACAGTGCGCCGTATACATTCCATTYGCCCAATTGATGTTTTTGGGCGCTTGTATCATYAAGCGTTGCATGTAAAKCGCCATCTATAAATTGCCGTACTTCAGAKTCTGCTGAAGAAATAACCACGGTRTTGGGTACCAGCATATTTATTTTTAGCGAGCGYAATATTTCCACTGCTTGTTCCAGTGCGGCATCATTGGGAAGCCGWAGCATAAAGGGTTTAAACGCRGGTGGTTTTGGCATCAACCAAAGGCCAATTTTGGTAACAATACCCAAATTAGACTGGGTAAAAATGCCGTCCATATACGGCCCGTATCCGTATTTGAATAATTGCCATGTRTTGCTCTTTGGCATCGCGCCCATGCCGGTACGAATGAGGCTGCCATCGGCTAACATCACTTCCATRCCACACTGCATCATCAGYTGGTCACCRTAAGGCGTGTAGCCAAAATTGCGGTTACAAATRCTGCCCGCGACWGATTGMTGGGCACCTTTTTCAACATCAACAACAAAAGGGATGTTGTTGTCTTCTAAATGCTTRTTAAGTTGCCCATARCTRACGCCGGGTTCGATTAACGCGTAGGCATCTTTCTGATTGACTTCAATAATCTCGTTCATGCGTTGCAGGTCAACAACGACGATATCGCCTTTCTCCGGAATAGCGGCAGTGCCAATTTCGCCAGGGCTTAATAAATTAAACAGCGAATAGGGTTGCTCTGCTGAAAAAACCAATARTTTTTTCAATTCATCAAGGTTCGCGGGTKTAACAGCAGCAACGATGGTGCGRTGAGTRTTATTGAGTCTGTCGGCAAGGAACTGATAGTMAGAGTCGYTGGTTCCCTTAACGGCCACAAGGCTGCTAGACGGTAATAAATTGCTTAGATTTTTTATAATCATATCCACAATGCTGGCCTATTTATATTGCGCTGGTGGCATGATGACAGGGTATGGTTTRTCAGGGTCAACCCTAAAAAACTCTTCTCGTTTGTCGTAATCAATGGTGCTGGCAGGYTCGCTATCGCGCCATGTGAACGCACAACGTTCACAATTAAAAATGGTCCAGACCAGTTCGCCTTTGGCGTTTAGCCCTTTGTGTTCGGTKCGTATRTTGTTTTCTTYGGCTTGACAACGTGGGCAGGTGYTCATGRTTTGCCTCCATTTTGTAATAGTTGAATAACTTTGGCTATSGCATCAATTTCTGGCCCGGCAGGCGGGGTAACAATTTTTGAATCTCCGCCTAACTTATCGGGCGGCATAAAGCTGGTGGCATCAATGATTAAGCGATGGCCTTTGCCAGCTACTTCAGCAGCAGGGTCTATAGGAATCATCGGCATATTRGGGATAACAATGATGTCTTCAGCGCGYGTGCGYGTTGAGAGCGCCCACATCACTTCATTGAGATCGAAGGGATCTACGTCATCATCAACCAAAATCAGGTTTTTCAAATACATGGTGCCATGAGGTGTGCCCAAGGCACGCATGGCGACTGATTTWGCAAAACCGGCAAAGCGGTTTTTAACAGAAATRATACCGGTAAGACCGTGTTGGTACAGTGCATTYACAGCAACGACTTCAGGAAAGTCCTTTATTAGCGCGGCATAAATAGGCGCAGATGTATTCAGGCCAATCAAGGTGTCGTGTTCGGTCCAGCCTCTGCCAATATAAATATTTTCGAAAATGGGRTCGTTACGGTGTGAAATAGCCGTCACTTTAAAGCGGGGAATYTTTCTCACGCCGCTATAACTRCCGGGGAAYTCCCCAAACGGGCCTTCAAAACTGCGAACGCCATTCATCAGYTCTGCTTCAATCACCATTTCAGAATCGGCAAGAATATCCATRCCATTACCCGACTTAGTTARRCGCATTGGGCTRCCCATCATTTGTGAGGCGTAAGCAAATTCAGACTCATCGTAGCCAATGGGTGTGGCAGCAAACATACACATCGCTGGGTGGTTGCCCAACATCACTGATATTTTTAACGGCACGCCTTCTTCTTCAGCGGCCATAATGTGTCGGCCCATATCGTGGGCTGGTACGCTTAATAAGGTGAACTCACCCGGCGCTTGAACTTGAATACGGTAAATACCGACGTTTTGCTTACCAAAATTATCAGGGTCACGGGGGTCRCGGMTCACYACATTGGCTTTACCAATATAAAAACCGCCGTCGTATTCGTTRATGCGATACAGCGGYAATAATTCGTACAAGTTGAAGTKATCGGTCAAACGGTTTTCGTTGACGGSTGCCTTGTCGGGTTCGATAAAATCAAGCAACGGTTTGTCTGCACCCCARCGCGAGATAATATCGTAAAACAAYTCTTTGATTGTTGTGCCTTTCGGGTGGCCRAGTAAYAAGGCGATATTGGTAAAGCTGCCATGAACGCCGAGYACCATTTTTTTACCCGGRTARCCAGCAATRTTGTCGAAAATAACCGCKGGGCCGTTCATGGAATCTCTGCCGGCCGCTACGGCTACATTGCGGATGTCTGGTTCGGGGTAGACYTCTTCTGACCAGTTAATGCACTGGCCGTTTTCCTTCAAAAAATCAAGGAAATCACGCAAGCTACCAATGCGCYTTGCTACTTCTAACGCTTTGTCAGATARAGGGGTGTTCTTATCACTCATGGCTTGTTTCCTGTTGTTTGAATGCTTTGCCGCTATCAATAATGTATTGGGCAAGGTTGTCTAACTCGTCGTTGTTAATATCCGTTGGRCGAAAAGGAGGCATTTCTARTAGCCCATCGCGCACGATGTGGTTGATATACGCGGCAGTTAAATCAGTGCGYTCTACCARTACCGACATGSCATCACTGCGTGCTAGTTTAAGCTTCATTGTYGCAGCGTGGCCAAGCCCTGCAGCATGGCAACCCGCGCAGTGTAGCTCGTAAACAACTCTGCCAGCACRTGCAGTRCTTTTGCTGGRTTGAACGACAACTGGGYTGRCGGCAGGTGCAGGCTTTTCAACGCTAACAGGYTTGCTGGGTTCGTTTTGTTCACAACCGAATAAACTGACTGCGCCCATGAGTAATRCGCTGATTAARARMGTTYTTTTCATCCGTCTTGCCTCATAYGTTTTGGCCAAATRCCCATTTTYCCWGGGGATAAAATGCCGTTYGGGTCAAGYTCGTCTTTGATTTTTTGTTGCGCTTTTAACAACGCATTATCATTCCATGAATAGGAGTCAGCAATTCTATCCATAAACGAGAGATGTGTTCGGTATTCACCGTAGCCATTGTTAGCGGCGTCATCGATGAGTACATCAAATAGCTCATGCGCGCGTTTTTTCTCTTCCGCGTTCATSCGATCAAACATCAACATAAARATATGGTGCTGGTCACGCCAGCCAACGAGAAATTCACCGATRTAGTCAAAACCATATTCATGCGCGCGYTTGCGAATCATATCGAAYTGRCGGTAAGAGTCTKTRCCATTCACCGCAGAAATAGGCGAGAAATTAATGTGGCCACCGCCACCCACCCAGTTTAATAAACTGAACTCGGTCATATTCGGTTTGCCGCGCATGAGTTCTACGCGGTAGTCCCAGCCGGGGCTGCCTTTACGCGTGTCATCAAAGWGAAATTTGGAGCCTGGKATTTTACCCAAAGTGTCTTGAATTAATTCSARATTATTTTTCATAATCGGTGGTGGGCCGTACACCGCCGCATAAAAATTCCAAACRCCTAARCCTAAATCGGCACCTAGTTTCTTGCGTGCGCTATCGGGCATTGGGCCTTTGCCRGTGTARTATTGYGCCTTGGTRTGCGACATKGMGGCTTCCCASARCAAATCRACCGTGGTGGCKGCATTRGGGATAACCATRTTCAGCTTAAGTGGCTGGACTAAATCGGTKACCARYTCYAGRTCYCGCTCGTGCGGTAAGGTCACCATAAAKGGCGTATAWCCCGGAGGCTCMGGCATTARCCARATACCCATGCGGGTAATAACGCCAAAATTAGATTGGGTAAATAAACCGTCCACCCAAGGGCCTTGCCCGTATTTATAGAGTGCACCTGTCTTGCTGTTAACACTTCCGGCTACGCCTGTTTCAACAACGGTACCATCAGCCAAAACAACTTGCATACCACATTGCATCAGCAAGTGGTCACCATAAGGTGTGTAGCCTGCACCGTGTTCTGATGTGTTACCCACTATGCCACCCCAAGCCGGTGCGGCGCAATCAATCCACAGTTTGTAGCCTTTCTCTTGAATGTAATTGTATAAGTCATAATAGCTCACGCCCGGTTCGACAATCGCGTAGCCGTGTTTTTCATTCACCTCAATAATGCGGTTCATGCGTTTTAAATCCAGCACAATGTAGCCGGGCTTACGTGGTGCGGCACCACCGTAGGCAAAGTTTTTGCCCGTAGAGATGGTCCAAACAGGAATTTTATATTGGTTAACGACGGCAAGAATTTGTTGAATTTCCTCGAGCGTTTTTGGTGCTACTGCGGCGGATGGTGCAAAGTCTTCGTCTCGGGTTGTGTTGTACGGGTCTCGGTAGCTGCGCAGTTCTTTAATGTCATCGGTAAAAACAAATTCATCACCGATAATTCGTATGATGTCTGCGATAGCGCCGTTAAATTGTTCAAGGCTAATGCCTGGTGGAAGTGGTTTATTCATCTGTTTTAACGAGTGGCTGGGTTAGATGGAACAAAAAGCCACGAGACGAGTACCTGACTGTCTGTTGCTGACTGTGTTGAGCTTAAGGCGGTGTCGCTTGCAGGTTGTTGACTGTTTAATACGGCCAAATTATCGGCTAACCAAACAGGCCATTTTTCTTTGGCCGTGGCAAGGGCTTCTGCTAATAAAGGTGCCTTACCTGTACTGCTAGATACCCGATGCGTTAACTGCGCTGACGCATTGGTATGGGTGGCAGAATAGGCGGTGATATATCGGTGTTGAGCAGCCAGTTGTTGCAAAACGAAAAAATCTGAATCACGCGTTATGCCGCTAACCCAGCCATTCGCATGGTCGCTGCAAAATGTGTTGAAGGTATCAAAGTGCTGGCCAATATCAAGGCCAACGACTGATGCCTGTTCGCTGAATTGTTCAGCAAACAGCGCTGAATCAGGCGATGTCTCATCAGCAAAAATTAGCACTGGTTGTTGGTCCTGGCTGATATTCGTTATTGATAGCGCGAGTGATGCAGGTGCTAATAACGCCGCATTTGCAGCAAGGGTGGTTTTCAGAAAAGTTCGTCTGCTAAGCACAGTGTCTCCTAATAAATATGTTGTTCTGTAGGGCAGGTGCCCTGTTTATTATTTAATGCCTTGCCAGCGTTTAACGCAATCGATGTTGCTAATATCCAAGGTGTCTAATACGCGCCCAACGGTGTGGTTAACGATATCGTCGATGGACGTGGGGCGGGTATAAAATGCCGGCACCGGTGGCGCAATAATGGCGCCCATTTCAGATAAGGTCGTCATGTTTCGTAAATGCACGAGGTTGAACGGTGTTTCTCGAACCATTAAAATAAGCTTACGGCGTTCTTTTAAGATCACATCAGCAGCACGTGAGACTAAATTATCAGCAATGCCGTTGGCGATACAGCCTAATGTTTTCATTGAACACGGCGCAATCACCATACCGTGGGTAATAAACGAACCGCTGGATAAGGTTGCGCCAATGTCTTTTGGGCTATGAACCACGTCGGCCAGAGCCGCAATGGCCTGTTTGTCCATGCCTAATTCATATTGCGCGGTTAGTGCGCCGGCGTTTGATAACACCAAGTGTGTCTCAACGTCATCGACCGTTTGCAGAATTTCAAGTAAGCGGGTACCGTAAATAGCTCCGGTGGCCCCCGTGATGGCGATAATGATTTTTTTCATTGCATGGTTCTTTTTTTAATTAGGATGACCATATCGCCAAATAGAAACACCGTCAATAAAAAGGATTAACCGTATGACTGCAGACACACTTTCTTTAGATGAAAAAAAAGCCATCATCATTAAGTTTTTGCAGCAATGCAATCACTACAGCGATGGGATGTTGGATAAATACCGTGAACAATTGAATGACGTTGAACTTGAAGGCGTAGCCAATCAAAAAATCCATGATTGGGGCGTGTATAAAGATTTTAACGACTACGCGATGAAAGAATTGGTGGGGCAAGACCTGGATGATTGGTTTAAATGATTTGAGACCTTTGCACAAAAGCTCTTTCACCCACCCCCATACGGCGTCGCCTAAATGCGCCTACTAATTGGTGTTTGAAAATGAAATCTTCTTCCGTGCAAATACCTCAATTTCATTAAATAGTAAAAATTTGATGAAATGATGAAATTTATGTTTTAAGCTAGGCCTAAGGTTTTTTTTAGGCGGTAAGAGTGATGACAGAGCAAGTTGAGTATAAATACCCTTCAAGTGACGATTTAAAAGATCGTATTCGTTTTTCTTCCGAAACAGGCCATATTTGGTTAGGCGAGCAACGCATGTTGCTGATGCATAGCGAAGCCATGGGCTCGATGCGCCGTGAGCTGATAGAAACAATGGGAATTGAACGCGCGAAAGGTATCTTTATGCGAACGGGTTTTAAAGCCGGTGTTGAAGACGCTAAGCTGGCTAGGCAATTACGCCCTAATGCGAGTGAAAAAGATCAGTTTTTAGTAGGCCCACAACTGCATCAGCTCGAAGGCCTTGTTCGAGTGACGCCGATTAAGTTTGAAATTGACACCAAGAAAAAACTCTTTTACATGGAAATTCGTTGGGATAATTCCTACGAAAGTGAAGTGCACCAAAAATCGTTTGGTACGTCGGTTGACCCAGTGTGTTGGATGGAAGTCGGTTATGCCAGCGGTTATAGTTCAGAATTCACGGGTCAATCCATCTTGTTTGAAGAGCAAGTGTGTAAGGCGTGCAGTAGCGACCATTGTTTAATTATTGGTAAACCAGTCGCTGAGTGGGAAGGCGTTGAAAGGATTTCTAAGTACTACGAATCAGAGAGCATTGTCGATCAAATGTTGGACTTGCGCGACGAAGTGGTTGGTTTACGCTTGTCGTTATTGGATCAGGAAAAGCAAGACAGTCATGTCGTGGGTAATTCAAAATCATTCAGGGCTGCTTTTGCGTTGTTAGAAAAAGCAACGCAAGGCCCCGTTACCGTGCTCTTGTTAGGAGAAACGGGCGTAGGCAAAGAGCTGTTTGCAAGATCGCTACACAGGCGAGGCGAACGAAGTGAAAAGCCCTTTATTGCGGTGAATTGTGCAGCGATACCGGATGATTTATTGGAAGCCGAGTTGTTTGGTGTGGATAAAGGCGCGTATACCGGCGCGCATCAATCACGAGAAGGCCGGTTTGAACGAGCCAATGGTGGAACAATATTCTTAGATGAAATTGGCGATTTGTCGTATTCAGCCCAAGCTAAATTATTGCGTGTTCTACAAGAAGGCGAATTAGAAAGAGTGGGTGGAACAAAGGTTATTTCTGTTGATGTGCGGGTAGTGGCGGCAACGCATGCGGACTTAACAAAAAGGGTTAAGAGTGGCAAGTTCAGGCAGGATTTATTTTACCGACTTAATGTGTTTCCGATTAACATTCCGCCGCTAAGAGAACGCGTTAGTGATATTACGTGTTTGTCGAATAGTTTTATTAAGCAATATAAAGTTAAATATCAAAGAGAGGTTAAAGGCATTACAGCTCAGGCTGTGACGCAACTGCAAAATTACCAGTGGCCGGGTAATATTCGTGAATTAGAAAATGTGATTGAACGGGGTGTGTTAATTTGCGAACCCAATGGTTATATTGGCATTGAGCACTTGTTTGCGATGATTACAGTGGACGAAAACGAAGAATCCATTATTGGTGATGACGGGCAGTTGAAGACAGTCAAAAAAGGTGTTTATAAGCAATTTGTAGAAATGTTTTTTGAAGCACAAAATAACCTGTTCGAGATAGAGGAAACTATTTTGAAAGAAGCGGTCAAACGTTCTCGAGGAAACCTATCCGGCGCGGCTAGACAGTTGGGTATGTCACGGCCACAATTAGCGTATCGACTGGGTAAAATAGACGAAGATAAATAGTAACAAAGGACGTTATTGTTTTAGTTGTTGCTCTCTGTATTGTTGTGGCGTAATGCCGAGCCATCGCTTAAAACTGCGTCTAAAATTGGCAGGGTCGCTGTAGCCAAAAATCACTGATAACGCATCAACAGATAGTGTACTTCGGCGTAAATAACTACACGACTGGAAGGTATAGACCTCATCTTTTATTTTTTGGAACGATGATTGCTGTTTTTTTAAGTGTCTAATCAGCGTGCGTGATGTTATTTTAAACTGTGCGGCGGCTTGTTCTAGGCTAGGTGATTCACTTAGGTTGGCCGACAAATAATCGTATATATCAGTGCCAATATTAATGCCGCGTTGTAAATGTTGATAAGCCTCCTGACACTGCTCTAGTGCAAGCTGATACATGCGTTTGTCCGCATTCGGGTTGATGCTGTCTTTAAGGGACACAGGCAGGTGGATTTCAAGGTAGCCCGAATTAAAATGAATGGGGCAATGAAAATACTGCTGGTAACTGTCGGCATAACTGGGTGAGAAACTGTTCATATATAAAGTAGCCTCATTCATCGGCCTACCCAGTACGAACTCAATAACATGCTGTAACAGCATCAGCATGGCTTCAACAAAAACAGTGTGGGCTGCTTTTAAATTTTCGGTGAATGTTAGGCGAATAATGTATTGATCGCCTCTAATATACGGTGTGTATAAAATGAACGGCGTACGTATTTGGCTGTATCGATGGAAAATATTAAGCGCGTCGCCTAAGGTTGGGCTGTTAATGGCGGCCCACCCTAACAAGCCGTGGGTTGAAGGGTGCAATAAAGAGCCAAGCACTAAACCAATGGCTGGGTTATTACTGGCAGACTTTGTATTTAGGATAACCTTAATAAATTGATCCAAGGTGACAAAATCGTCAGTCTGTAATAACTGAGTCGTTAAACCCGTTCCATCTAGAATTTGCTCTGGAGTGCAGCCTTCATTCGATAGCTCTCGAATGGCTAAGTGAATGTAGCTAACGGGCAGTATGGTTGTTTGACTCATGGCGTCATATTCAGATAACTATGTCAGTAATACGGCTTTATTGTCGTAAAATGACAGGGTTATGTCAAATAATGACACTTCTGTAGCACTTGGTAACTTGTTTTAATGAATGATTGCAAATTTACGAATTAAAAAAACGGAGATTAATATGAGTGCAGAGCAAGTAACGTCACCAACTGCAAGTGATGAGTATTTTGAGTCGCTACGTCGAGCGCCTTTGATAGCGTGGCCCACTATGGCATTGTTTATCTTCGTAATGACAGGGATAGGTGCGGTTTGGTATTACGCAATAACGGGCGCGCTTCCGATGTGGCAAGGCGCGATTATCAATGGCTTGTTAACATACGGTTTGTTCAGCGTTATTCATGATGCGTCTCATCATTCGTTATCAAGCAATAAAAAAATCAATGAGACAGTCGGTGCAATAGGGTTGTTTTTCCTATTTCCTTATGCGCCGATGGTAGCGTTACGTTGGGTGCATAATCAGCATCATATCTACTCTAATGGTTCAATGGATCCAGATCGCTTTGAGCATGAATCGCCTTGGTGGCAAGTGCCGTTTAGGTGGTCATTTTTTGATGGCTATTATATTTATTATTTCTTCAAATACGGTGGAAAGGTCATTAAAAGGCATGCAGTCGCTTTGAGTATTTATTACACATCGTTGGTGTTGTTGTTTGCCGCTTCTTTGTATTATGGCTTTGGCTACGAGTTGTTCATGCTGTGGTTTATACCATCACGTATAACCTTGTTTTTGATAGCGATTGTGTTCGTGATATTACCCCATCACCCCGCAACGGTTAGCCAAACAGAAGATCCTTATATGGCAACGACCATGCGTTTAGGTTGGGAGTGGTTATTAACGCCGCTGATGGTGTATCAAAACTACCACTTAATTCACCATTTGTACCCTGAAGTTCCTTTCTACAAAATGCATAAAATCTGGTATTTAAAATATGATGAAATTAATGCGCAAAATATCAGCAAGCAAACGGCGTTTGGTATTGAGCCGGCGAATATAGAGTCGCACAGAAATTTTGATCACTCAAAATACAAACCGCAAATGTAAGATTGTTGTTGAAATAAAAAAAAGCCCGCAACCAATTGGTTGCGGGCTTTTTTATGGTGTTGATAAATCTTTTACAAAGTAAAAGATAGCACTTAAGAGATGACAATACGTTGGACTCCCTCCCCGTAAAGGGTGAATAAGCTAAGAACAACTCGAAATAACATACGTTTAATTCCCTCCCCATAAGGGGGAGGGCTAGGGTGGGGGTGCAATATCAAAGATAACCATCCCAACCTTCCCCCTGCTAGAGGGAAGGGGTTTTGTACTGAAAGGTATTAATTAAAAAACTAAGGTCTAATCAGTGTTTTAAGCACGTTGTCTGATTTTTCATAGAATGTTTTAAACGCTTGGTCGATATTGTCTAAGCTGAACTCGTGAGAGAAATACTCCGCAGGATTAATAACGCCACGTTCCATTAAGCGAATACCTTCCCACATAAACGGCTGCACATTGGCAAAGCCGTTCATGTGTAGGCTAATGTCGCGTAAAAACACATCGGCTAACACTAAGTTAAATTCTTGATCACAGAATACGCCAATGGCTGCAATCGTCCCACCAGGGCGAATAATGTCTAAACACATTTGCAGAGTTTCTGGGTAGCCAACCACTTCAATAACCTTATCAAAACCACGGCCGGCGGTTAATGCTAAGGCTTGTTCTTTCCAACCATCTTTTGATGAATTGAATGTTGTTGCGCCTTTTTTAGCGGCAACGGCAAGACGGTAATCCAAGGTGTCGATACACACCACTTGGCCAGCCGACTTACCCAAAGCAATATCCATGGCCAATAGGCCAGTTGGGCCGCAGCCGATAATGGCAACATTTTCACCGGGTTGAATATCCGCTAGTTTGTTGGCGATAATCGCAGACGGCAAACTGCATGAAAGGGAGAGAGCAGATGCATCATCAATCGCATCAGGCACTTTAATAACGTGGCCTTCGGCGTGTGGCAAAATAAGCGCTTCTGTATGTGTTCCGTTTAAATCACCAAACGGTACGCCAAAACCATACACAGCTTTTTGAGTAGTTTCGCAATGCGCAGTCTGGCCCACTTCGCACATATAACATTCGCCACAAGAGCAAGAATAGGCCATGGATACACGATCACCGGCTTTAAATTTGCCCACGCTACTGCCAATATCGCTAACGTGGCCAATCAATTCATGCCCCGTTTGTGAATGGCCCCTTTCCATAATGGGGTCCATAGCGCCGCGGTACAGATGAAGGTCAGAGCCACAAAGAGAGGTGGCATCTACTTCCACAAGAATTTGGTGGTCTTCGGTGATGGACGGATCAGCTTTTTCGCCGCATTTGATATCTTCAGGGCCGTAATAGATAGCTGCTTTCATTCGTGTTCTCCATGGGTCGTTTAGTTTTTATGATTTAACTCATTAATGATTTAATGATTTAA
>JAESRY010000172.1 GCA_016764415.1 Cycloclasticus sp.
GTAGATTAAACCTTCTTCAATACCGTAGCTTCCATCACTTCGGATAGCCATGCTAACCCAATCACCGTCTGCAGTACCTTGAACCCAAGTACGCATATGATCCAATGCTGAACTAGCCGCTGAAGCAGCGCTTGATAAACCACGGGCTTTAATAATAGCAGCGCCACGTTGTTGAACAGCTGGAATGTATTCATCGCAATACCAACTAGCGTCAACTTTAGATAAAGCAGCTTCGCCATTAATCAATGTATTATGAAGATCTGGATATTGTGTTGCTGAATGATTACCCCAAATAGTCATTTTAGTAATGTCTGTATTGTGAGTGTCCGTTTGTCCAGCTAATAAGCTCATTGCACGGTTATGATCTAAACGAGTCATTGCAGTGAAGTTACGTGGATTTAAATCCGGCGCATTATTCATCGCTATAAGTGCGTTTGTGTTTGCAGGGTTACCAACAACTAATACACGAACATCACGTTTAGCCACTTTATTTAAGGCTTTACCTTGAACTGAGAAAATAGCTGCATTTGCTTCAAGTAAATCTTTACGTTCCATGCCTGGGCCACGTGGGCGAGCACCAACTAAAAATGCAAAATCAATGTCTTTAAATGCAACTTCAGGATCATCCGTCATTACAATGCTTTGTAACAAAGGAAATGCACAGTCACTTAATTCCATCACTGCACCTTCAAGCGCACCCAAAGCAGGTGTGATTTCAAGTAAGTGTAAACAGATAGGTTGGTCAAGGCCTAAAAAATCACCAGAAGCAATACGAAATAATAGTGAATACGAAATTTGGCCAGCGGCGCCAGTAACGGCTACATGTACAGGTGCTTTCATTTGTTACATCTCTCCTTAAATAAAAAGATTGAATTATAGCTGAAAAGTAGACTTATATCCAAAGAGCATAAGTCTCGTTGAATAAAGCACATTTTCTTAACTATCTCGAAGAACTGCCTTTAAATCATAATGATAAATAAAGCCTGGCAATGCAAACACTACAAATAAACACAGTGTCACGACATAAAATTCCCAATCCTGCGGACTGACCGACCCCATTATTTTATATTCCAACGCAAAACCAGTACCAAACGAAAGCCCGTACCAGCATAACCATTCAAACCATCGAAGCCAGCCGGATTTTTTGTGTACTCCACGTATACAAAAAAACTTATCGCTCAACCAAGGAAGGTTGGCTATAAGAAATGTTAAAAGAAGAAAAACAACAGTGACGTATTGATTTGTCATCAGCGAATTTTAACCCGTGTTTAATTAAAGACTAACTATTATTAAGAGGGGAGCAAAGCTTATTTATTGACATGATTTTGGTCCCGAGAGCGGGACTTGAATATGCCATACCTATTAAAAGCTTAGCGCAAGAATTTCGTATTTTTTTTGTAAATATATTGATTTATAAGTCATTATAACAATTTAAGCCCATAAAGCACTCACTTCACGCATGAAACCATGAGCAAACCATTACCAGTTTAACTATACCTCTACATTTAAACCTCTGAAGGGCTATGCAGTTTTTGTTGCTTCATTGCTCACTTTATTAACTCGCTGCTTTAACCATTGCCGCGCGTTTGTCTAACCACCAACCRTAACGCGTTGGCCAGCTTTCGTAATGTTCATCCACATTAAAAAATTGCGCTGCATGTCGTGGCCAATACGGGTTACTCAGCGCCTCTCTGCCAATCGTAATAATGTCAGCTTGCCCTGCTTGTAATATGCCTTCAGCCTGTTCAGGTTGTGTTATTAAGCCAACGGCCGACACCGGGATGTTTGATTTAGCCCGCATCGCATCCGCCAGAAAAACCTGATAACCAGGCGTGCGAGGAATCGCGTATTTGCCATACATACCCAAGACCCCACCACTTGAACAATCAACTAAATCAACACCTAACGCGTGTAGCTCTTTAGCCAATTGAACTGAATCATCGATGCTCCAACCGATATTAACCCCTTCAATCACCGACATTCTAAAAAACAACGGTTTGTGCGCTGGCCAGTTCGCGCGTACTGCTTCAACCACCTCACGCGCTAATCGTTTGCGGCCCTGCTCACCACCGTACTCGTCGGTTCTTGTATTGGTCAAAGGTGAAAGAAATTCGCTGATTAAATAACCGTGCGCACCGTGTATTTCAAGCACATCAAATCCCGCAGCATTTGCCCTTGCAGCGGCAGCGCCCCATGCATCCAGCACCGTCTTAATATCGTTAACTGTTAACGCCACCGGTGACGGCCAACCTTCAGCAAGAGGCTCGGCAGTAGGGCCAACTGTTTGCCAGGGTTCGTCGCCCTTTTCAGCGTCACTGGAATCTAAAAAACCGTTGCCTTCCCAAGGTGGGCGTGTGGAGGCCTTAATCCCCGCATGAGCAATTTGAACACCCATTTTCGCGCCTTGTTGATGAACAAAATCAACCACGCGTTTAATAGGCTCTACCTGCTCATCAGACCACAAACCCAAATCACCCGCACTAATCCGACCGCGCGCTTCAACCGCCGTGGCCTCGGCCATAATGAGCCCCGCACCACCTATGGCAAACTGGCCATAATGCACCAAATGCGTATCGTGCGCCTTACCATCAAGCTTCGCTTGGTAGGTGCACATAGGCGAAATCATAATGCGGTTTGAAAGCACAAGTTCCCGCACCGTTAACGGTGTAAAAAGTAATGTTTTTTGTGATGGCATAAGGCTATTTTTCTATATGAACAAACAACTGGTTTTGCAACATAACAGCTGTTAGAATTTTCTACAAGTTATATGTATTAAGGCTTTATACACTATCGGATAAAGCTTAAATACCCTCTTTGCATTTAATAGAACATATTTAAAAAATGAATTTTAATTACTCTGAAGAACAACAAGCGATACGGGACTCAATGTTAAAATTATGCGCTCCCTTTGACGATGCCTATTGGCTAGAACGTGATAACAGCGGTGGTTTCCCGCACGACTTTTATGCCGCCATTGCCGAAGGTGGCTGGATGGGAATTTGCATTCCTGAGGCCTATGGTGGTTCAGGCTTAGGTATTACCGACGCTGCGATTATGGCCAGCACTATTGCTGAATCTGGCGCGGGGATGTCTGGCGCATCTGCTGTTCACATTAATATTTTTGGCCTAAACCCTGTGGTCGTCTACGGTAACGAAGAACAAAAACAACGCATGCTGCCCCCGATGGCAGCCGGTAAGGAAAAAGCCTGTTTTGCTGTCACTGAACCCAACACCGGCCTTAACACCACACAACTTAAAACATTGGCCGTTCGCAAAGGTGATAAGTATATCGTCAATGGCCAAAAAGTTTGGATTTCCACCGCACAAGTGGCCGATAAAATACTGTTATTGGCGCGCACCACACCTTTAGAAGACGTTAAAAAGCCATCACATGGATTGAGCCTTTTTTATACTAATCTGGACCGCAATAAAATAGACGTTCAAGAAATAGACAAGATGGGCAGAAAAGCAGTCGATTCAAATGAATTATTTATTGATGGCTTAGAGATACCCGTTGAAGACCGAATCGGCGAAGAAGGCAGAGGGTTTGAATATATCCTTCACGGCATGAATCCCGAACGTATTCTTATTGCTGGCGAAGCGGTTGGTTTAGGCCGAGTAGCACTGGAAAAAGCCAAAAACTACGCTAAAGAACGTATCGTTTTTAATCGCCCTATTGCCCAAAATCAGGGCATCCAACACCCACTTGCCATCTGCTGGGCTGAACTTGAAGCTGCTTGGTTGATGGTGATGTCAGCCGCCTCTCAATACGATAACAATCAAGCCTGCGGCGCAGCCGCTAATGCTGCCAAATACCTTGCCGGCGAAGCGGGCTTCCATGCTTGCGAAACCGCTGTTATGACCCACGGTGGATTTGGCTATGCAAAAGAGTACCATGTTGAACGTTACCTACGCGAATCACTGATCCCACGTATTGCGCCTGTAAGCCCACAGTTAGCATTATGTTATATCGCAGAAAAAGTACTGGGCTTACCTAAATCTTATTAGAAAATTCATCAAGCACCTTTAATAAAACGAATCTTTAGGAGTTTTTATGTCACGAATGAAACCACTATCCATTGAAGACTGCCAAGATGCTGATTTAAAAAAAGAATTCCAGCACTTTATGAACACGCTAGGCTTTGTACCTAATAGCTTATTAACCATGCAACGTGTTCCGGCCATTGCCAAATCTGTTATCCAAATGAATAAAGCGGTTTTTGCCCCAAAAGGACACGTTGACCTTGGCTTTAAACGGCTTATTGCACATATCGCTAGTCAAGCTGTTGGCTGCCAATATTGCAAAGCGCATACCTCGGTTAGCGCCACCCGCTTTGGGATTAGTGAAGAGAAGCTCAGAGACGTCTACAACTACAACAAAAGCCCTCTTTATAGCGATAAGGAACGCATTGCACTAGACTACGCATTAGCTGCTGCCTCTGTACCTAACGATGTGACTGATGAAATGTACAACGCGCTAAACCAACATTGGAATGAAAATGAAATTGTTGAACTTCTTGGTGTTATTGGTATGTTCGGCTTTTTCAATCGTTGGAATGACTCAATGGCAACACCTCTGGAAGAAGAGCCATTAGCAGCGGCTGAACAACTTATTTCTGATAAAGGTTGGGACGTAGGAAAACATACTTAAACCTCTAACAAACGTTATTGTTTAGCATTTTTCCACACCCAAACCCCGCTAGCGATAATAATGATATGAATAACCAACGTAGCCATTGCCATCCAAAGCACTTCGTCATTCATTGCACTATAGATATCCCATATTCCAAATAGCGTTTCCGTTATTAACACAATAGGAACAAGACCCGCTGAATATTTATCGGGCTGACGGGAGCCAACCAATAAAACCACACCAATTGCAGCAAGCCCAAGCCCGACAATCAACCAAGCATCTAGTAATAATTGAAATATCGCTTCACCTTGATACAATTCCACATTCGGGTACATCCCAGGTAATTGTGAGGACCATATAGAGGGCCACAATAAAATCAAATTAAGTATATAAAAAATGCCTACACTCACCATCCAAATACGCAAACCTTTCATTAAACTATTCTCCAGTTTTTTTATTTTAGTACGTCATTTCGAATATTAGTATATTCTTATCAAGAAGCCAAGAACAGCGTTATAATAACCCCAAGCATTTATCTGCTTCAACAACCACATGCCAGCGTTTAATATCGGCATGTTTTGATTAATATATGACAATAGGAATAGACGTATGAAACTTTATTACTCCCCCGGCTCATGTTCATTATCTCCACATATTGCTATCCATGAGGCTGGTTTAACCGGTAGCACAGAACTTGTTAAAGTAGACTTGCAATCTCATACACTTGAAAATGGTGATAACTACCTCGACATTAATCCTTGCGGTTATGTGCCAGCATTAGAATTAGATAATGGTGAATTCATATTTGAAGGCCCTGCTATTGTGCAATACATTGCTGGTCTTGCACCCGAAAAAAACCTTGCTCCAGCAGCAGACACCTTTGAACGAGCAAAACTACAACAATGGTTAAATTTCTTATCAACAGAATTACATAAAGGTGTTGCGCCATTGTTTAACCCAGCTATGCCAGATGAAGCAAAAGCTATTATTGTAGAAGGTTATAAAAACCGTCTAACTCAACTGGTTCAGGTAATGGGTGACAATAAATACCTACTGGGCGAGCAATACTCAGTGGCTGATATTTATTTATTCGTTATCTTAAGCTGGCACCCATACTTCGACTTTGACGCATCAGCTTGGCCTACGCTAAAAGCGTTCCAAGAGCGTGTTGGCTCGCGTGTAGCTGTGCAACAAGCCTTAAAAGAAGAAGGTTTAGCGTAAGTTTAACTCGTAGCCCAAGATGCTATTGCAGCACCTCGGGCATTTTTAGCACCCTATCATCATAATCACAGAGGCATCATGGAAACCAAACTAATTATCAACAATGAAGCTGTAGACGCATCAAACGGCGCTACCTTTCAACGACTTAACTCAGTAACCAACAAAACCGTCACTCAAGGCGCAGCCGCCACCATTGACGATGCAAATAAAGCCGCTGATTGTGCCGCTATAGCATTTAAAACTTGGTCTGAAACGGGGCCAACAGAGCGTCGTTTTTTACTATTAAAAGCAGCCGATATTTTAGAGAGCAAGGCAACCGAATTTATTCAAGCGATGGCAGCTGAGGTTGGCTCCTCAGCGCTTTGGTCAGGCTTTAACGTCATGGCGGCGGCCGGTTTATTCCGTGAAGCAGCCAGTATGACCACTCAAATACAGGGTGAAACCATCCCGACCGATAAGCCTGACACCTTATCGATGACCTTTCGCCAACCCGTTGGTGTTATTTTCAGCATGGCCCCGTGGAACGGCCCCATTGTACTGGCAGCGCGAGCCATTGCTTACCCAATAGCTTGTGGTAATACCGTTGTTTTCCGTGCATCAGAAGTTAGCCCTAAAACACATATGCTAGTGGCTGAGTCATTAATCGAGGCCGGCTTACCAGCGGGTGTCCTTAATGTCATCACGCATGCTTCGGAAGACGCACCGCAGATTACTGAAGCATTAATTGCACACCCCGCGATACGACGCATTAACTTTACCGGCTCTACACGTGTTGGTCGTATTATTGCCCAACAWGCTGGCAAACATTTAAAACGTTGTTTATTAGAGCTAGGCGGCAAATCACCGTTGGTTATTTTGGATGAYGCAAATATTGATGAAGCCGTTAGAGCAGCAATTTTCGGTTGCTTCCTCTATCAAGGGCAAATTTGTATGACGACCGGGCGAATTATTATCGACGAGAAAGTTGCCGATGARTTTGTTGAAAAATTCTCAGCAGCGGCGGCYCAATTAACSACMGGYAACCCTACTGAAGAGGACCAAGCACAATGTATTATTGGKCCATTGGTTGATYCWAGYTCKGGCGAYCGRCTGAACGCCATCGTTAAAGAYGCGATCAGTAAAGGKGCTACATTGGTTAAAGGYGGRGAAGCCGAGGGCGCTKCGATGCCAGCAACTATTCTTGATCACGTTGATAACAGCATGAGAACCTACGAAGAAGAGTCTTTCGGCCCTCTTATTTCCATTATCCGTGTTAAAAACGATGAAGAAGCCTTGTTTGTTGCCAATGATACCGAGTATGGAYTAGCGGCCGCTGTGTTTAGTCGCAACTTCCCAAGAGCCATGAAAATGGCTAAACAYATTGAATCTGGCATTTGCCATATCAATAGCGCAACGGTCAATGCGGAAGCACAAGCACCGTATGGTGGCACAAAGGCCACTGGTTATGGCCGCTTCGATGGTCGCGCCGTGATTGATGAATTTACTGAATTGCGCTGGATAACCGTCGCACCAGAACACGTTCATTATCCATTCTAGTGGTGTAAATTAGGCATTTAAGTTTTAAAGCTCATAGCYGAGGYACTTCATTAGTGCCTCGGCTATTTTTTATAGCTTTACACAAATATTGCGCRTTTCTGTATAAAACTCCAGCGAATGCACGCCGCCTTCGCGCCCTATTCCAGATTGCTTTGAACCGCCAAAGGCCGTTCTTAAGTCACGTAAAAACCAACTGTTAATCCACGTAATACCCACGTCTATTTTAGCGGCWACTCGRTGCCCACGTGACARRTTTGTTGTCCAMACCGTGGTTGATAAYCCATAGGGTGTATCGTTAGCCAACYGAATAACCGCTTGTTCATCATCAAACGGTGCGATATGRCARCACGGGCCAAAAATCTCTTCGCGCATCACCGTTGCAGTGTCTGGTAACCCTGTCCAAATAGTAGGCTCTACCCACGCACCTTCTTTTAAGTCCGATGGCATGTCCGGCACACCTCCACCGATAACAACGTTAGCCCCTTCGKCCACCGCTTTAGCGTAATAGGACAACACTTTTGATTGGTGCTCATGGCTGATCATTGGGCCRTAATTTGCRTTCGCATCATCAGGCCGACCATGTTTCACCTTTTGCACTTTTTGTTTTAATGCCTCAACAAATTTATTAAAAATGGGGCGTTCTACATACACCCGTTCTGTACCCAAACACACTTGGCCTGAATTTAAAAATGATGACCGATAAATACCTTCAACYGCTTGTTCAAAGTCACAGTCTGCAAACACAATGCCGGCATTTTTACCGCCCAATTCAAACGATACATCTCGCATACCTTCTGCCGCCGCTTTCATAATCGCGGTGCCGGTAATCGTTTCGCCGGTAAAAGTAATTGCATYTACATCRGGGTGATGGGTTAAAAACTCACCGGTAGAATTTGSCCCAAATCCATTCACCACATTAAACACCCCTTTAGGCAAACCAACGGCATTCATTACTTCGCCCAGCAAGGCTGCCGTCATCGGTGTTTCTTCWGATGGCTTTACTACTACCGTATTACCACAGGCCAGCGCTGGYCCWACYTTCCAAGTCATTAACAAAAAGGGTGCATTCCAAGGTGAGATAACGCCAATCACACCTTTGGGAACCCGTATCGCATAATTAACCGCACCGAGACCATCAGGCGTGGTGGTTTGAAAAGATTCAGTCGCTACGTTTTTAATMACRTCRGCAAAYACCTTAAAATTTGCCGCTCCACGTGGAATAAAGGCATGCGTCATAATCGCTTTAGGCTGCCCCGTATCAGCCATTTCAGCATCTACAAAGTCATCRAATCGACGRGTAATTTCATTGGCRACGGCATACAACATATCAACYCGTTGCTCCACACTAAAGCCWGCCCAYTCACCWTTAAAAGCTGATTTAGCCGCCAACACCGCTTGRYCCACCTCCACNTTTCCCNGCYTCAGAAATTTGAGCAATAACRGYATTATCGACCGGTGARCGCTTRTCAAACCACTTGCCATTCGTTRCAGAAACAAACTCACCGTTAATAAARCTCTTRATTTTTTKCATACACACYTCCYCTAATAAAANARCTGCTTAACACAAAAACGTTACANGNNNNWYCATSYSATATATGTATAGTAATTTNKTTTTTAKGCAAACACCYATTTARCAAATGAYCTTARTCATAAATTTAGTTTWTTTWAGTGCGMCTATTAARCATTAGCTTTNNNANGARTAAAWAATACCCCAAATAATTTATGCGCATGGAGTTTTAGAATGACGGCTACAAACAATAGCAATAACACYTGGTCTACAGAAAGTATCAAAAACTTGGTGAGTGATGATAAYGGCACRCTGGATGCTCGCATCTACTCTGACCATGAACTCTACGAACTAGAGCTGGAACGTATATTTGCCCGCTCATGGTTATTACTTGGACATGAAACACACATACCKACTACCGGAGATTTTCTCAATACATACATGGGTGAAGAYCCAGTGATTGTCGTTCGTCAAAAAGACAACAGCATCCGTGTATTCCTTAATCAATGCCGTCATCGTGGCATGCGCYTATCGCGTGAAGATAAGGGAAATGCGAAGGCTTTTGTTTGCACCTATCATGGCTGGTCATACGATATCGCAGGAAATTTAGTAGACGTTCCTTACGAAGAACAGGGACATTGTGATCAACTTAACAAATCTGACTGGGGCCCATTGCAAGCCCGTGTTGCTATTTATAGAGGGCTAATYTTTGCTAACTGGGACAAAGAAGCGCCAGAGTTTGAAGAATACTTGTCCGACGCAGGCCCTTATATTGACACCATGTTTAACCGCTCCGAAGGTGGCACAGAGGCTATTGGTGGTATTCAAAAATGGATTATTCCATGCAATTGGAAATTTGCCGCYGAACAGTTTTGTAGTGATATGTATCATGCTGGCACAATGACCCATTTATCCGGCGTTATTTCCGGCCTCCCTGAAGGCGTTGAGTTATCCCCCGAGATGATCCCCACACAAGGGCATCAGTTTAGAGCAAAATGGGGCGGGCATGGAACAGGCTTCTTTGTTGATGAACCCGGACTATTAATGTCTGTCATGGGGCCGAAAATCACTGAATACGTTACCGCAAGCCCAGCGGCAGAATCCGCCTCAAAAAGRCTGGGTAGYRATTAYTTTGGYCAACGYATGCTTGGCCAACATATGACGATATTTCCCACCTGTTCTTTTTTACCGGGCATCAATACCATTCGAACATGGCACCCACGAGGCCCCAATGAAATTGAGGTATGGGCTTTTGTTGTCGTCGATGCGGACGCACCTGATGACATTAAGAATGAATTTCGTAAACAAAACATTCGAACTTTTTCAGCAGGCGGTGTTTTTGAACAAGATGACGGTGAAAACTGGGTCGAAATTCAAAAAATATTTAAGGGTAATAAAGCCAGAAAAACCAAACTCAATGTTCAAATGGGACTTAACCAAACAGTGTCTGATAATCCAAACTTTCCTGGTCGAATYACYGGTGTATAYAGTGAAGATGCCGCCAGAGGCATGTATCAACACTGGTTACGCATGATGACTGAGCCTGACTGGGAAACGTTAAAGCCCTAATAATCAGCCTACTCCCCATTTAAGCTAAGGAACCATTATGTCTTCTACTTTTGATTTAAAAAAATTACTGGAATCACCCAAAATAGACGTTGCTTTGCAACAAAATATTGAACARTTTTACTACCGCGAAGCCTTATTGCTGGATAACGCTGCATATGATGACTGGTTTGCGTTACTSGATGAAGATATCCATTATTTTATGCCCATCAGACGTAATGTTATGAAACGTGGGCGAGTTCGTGATACCGACGTCAGTGAGTACTCAGGTGCTGATGAATTTGCTCACTTTGATGATGATATCAATACAATGCGTGGTCGCTTACGTAAGCTTCAAAGCGACTTCAGCTGGTCTGAAAACCCGACTTCAAGAACTCGACATCTCGTTACAAACGTTATTATTCATCCAACTGACATTGAAGGAACCTACGAGGTTTGTTCTGCCTTTTTGGTGTACCGAAACCGCTTAGAAACGCAAGTTGATATATTTGCTGGTGARCGACACGATGTRCTTAGACGCGCAGACAATGACYTAGGCTTTAAAATTGCAAAACGTACATTGCTGTTGGACCAAAGCACTGTTTTATCAAACAATATTAGTATTTTCTTTTAGTTCGCTTTATTGCAAACCCATTACCGCCAAAGCTAATGAGGCAGACATTAAAAAACCACCAAAAGAACGGTTGATCAATTGTTGTTTTGACAACCGTTCAATATGGCTAAAACCAAACCGAGCCATTAGATAAACCACACCAACAGCCATAAACCCACGCGATGATTGCACGATATTAATCACCGTTACTTGTTGCGCTTGTTTAAAAGCAAGCATCAAAATAATGATGCCCGCCAATTGCACCAATGCGTAGATAAATAGCGTTTTACTAAACGGCTTAGACACCTGCCAATTATTTTTAAAAATTATGGGCGATAACGGCATCAGCAAAACCGTTGGCACAACAAAAACAAACACCGCTAAGTCTAAGCCGCCCATGCCTCTATTTAATAATAAAACAACGGCAATGTCGGCAAAGGCAAAAAGCACACAGGTTAGTAACACAAAAGCCAATGCTTTCGGTGAGCCATGTAACTTCCCGTCATTTAAAAAAAACAAGCTGGCGAAGGCGCCTGCCGCACCGACGTACACAATAGGGCTGTATGTTTCACTAAGAAACAATACCGAAAGCCCCGCCACAGCAAACATTTTGCAGCCTAACATCGGCACAACAAAAGATGCATCGCCATGTTGCAGTGCTTTCAAATAAGACGTTTGTGCCACCAGTATAAAAACACACATCAATACAATCAGCTCTATATTGGCCCATAGCTGATTCAAATCCACGAATGGCAACAAGCAAAAGGCAATCAAACCCACGGCGTATTGGCTATAAAATGCCAATTTAATGCGATTTGATGAATGCGCTAGGAATTGTTTCGTATAGGTGAAGCTAAACGCATGTAACACCGATGCAATGAGTGTAAGCCATATATACGCTGGGATATTGTTTAGCAAAGTCGTATCTCAGCATGAGGGAAAATACCTATGCTCAAGGTATTCTCATTAAAGCGCATTGAAGAAGTGCTGCGGTTAAAATTATTTGAACTGATTCACCAAGCTTGTTGCGGCTTGTTTTAATAACATCGTATCTGCCCCAATCAAGAAAAAACTTGCCCCCATTTCTTGATAACTTTTTACTTGATCTGGGGTTGAGCAATACACACCCGCCGGCTTTCCAATGGCTCGAACTCGTTGTATAGACTCTTCCACTATCTTGCGAACCTCTGGGTGCGCGGGTTGACCGATATACCCTAACGCTGCCGCTAAATCTGCTGGGCCAATAAAAATTCCATCAACGCCATCAATATCGGTGATAGCATCCAGCTCTGCGATACCTTCGGGGCTTTCTAATTGCAAAATCAGGCAGATATTCTCATCCGCTTTTTCAAGGTAATCAGTAATCGAACCCCAGCGTGTCGCACGGGTTAAACCGCCGCCCATGCCACGAATACCTTTTGGAGGGTATTGTACAGCCTGCACCAGTTGTTTAGCTTGTTCTGCCGACTCAACCATCGGAATCAATAATGTTTGACCGCCCACATCAAGCACACGTTTAATATCCGCCACATCGTGGTCTTGCATACGCACAACAGGGCTAACGGGGTAAGCCGCGAGTGCTTGTAACTGAGCCAAAATACTTTTTATATCGTTAGGCCCATGCTCACCATCAATCAACAGCCAATCAAACCCCGTTGTTGCCATTAACTCGGCAGACACTGGGTCAGCTAGGGCCATAAACGCGCCCAATTGCCGTTGGTTCGCTTGTAAGGCCTTTTTGAAGTTATTTTCTTTTATCGATAATTCCATGTTGATGATACCTACAAATTTACACTCTAAACAAACCGAAAACCAATACTGCCTAACGGGCCAAAATCTGCGTGGAAGGTATCACCCCGTTCTACAGACAACAAGCGTGTAAACGAACCGCCTAAAATAACTTGCCCTGGTTCCAGCGCAATGCCATGCGGTGCGAACCGTTTCATCAGCCACACAATACCATTACCCGGGTGGTTCAACACACCCGCTGAAACACCGGTTTCTTCAATCAAGCCGTTACGCGACACAATAGCACCAATCCAACGTAAATCTACATCCATTGGTTTAACGGGCAAGCCGCCTGTAATAAGGCCAGCA
>JAESRY010000074.1 GCA_016764415.1 Cycloclasticus sp.
GTGGTGCTAGCGATAAAGATGAAATTGATTTCCATCGTTTTGTTTTGTTTTTTGGTCATGAATTCAATGACGATATTCGTTTCTTCTCTGAACTGGAGCTAGAGCACAGCATTGCTGGCGAAGGAAAAGTCGGTGAAGTCGAGCTAGAACAAGCTTATATAGATTTCGATCTAAATGATAACCACACTGCACGCGCAGGTTTATTCCTATTGCCTGTAGGTATTATCAATGAAACGCACGAACCACCCACTTTTTACGGTACAGAACGTAACCCGATAGAAAAGAACATTATCCCCGCTACTTGGTGGGCAGCTGGTGCAGGTGCACACGGTCAATTAGGTGCTGGCTTTAGTTATGATGCTTATATTCACTCTGGCCTAGCTGTTCCAAGCAGTTTTAAAATCCGTAGTGGACGTCAGAAAGTAGGTAAAGCTAAAGCCAACGACCCGGCCGTTACTGCCCGCCTTAAATACACAGGCATACCAGGGCTTGAATTAGCCGTATCTGCGCAACATCAAAAAAACATGGGCCAAGGTTTAGTTGCTGGGCTTGATAGCGGTAATTTAATAGAAACTCACGCTATTTGGTCAACCGGTCCGTTCATGATTAAAGCCTTATACGCTGCATGGGATATCGACGGGTCCGCCATTGAAGCTGCCGGTGCAGACAAACAAAATGGTTTTTATGTTGAACCGTCTTTTCGAGTATCTGAAAAATTTGGTGTGTTTGCACGCTTTAACCAATGGGATAACAAAGCAGGCAGTAACTCAGGTAGCGCAAGTGACTCTGAAAAAGAACAGTGGGATATTGGTGTAAACTACTGGCCACACGAAGATGTTGTTATCAAAGCCGACTACCAATATCAAAACAACGACGATGGCAAAGACCAAAATGGTCTTAACATAGGCCTTGGATACCAGTTCTAATTTAGGAGAGCGTTAACAATGAAAAAAGTTTTATTCTTTAGCGCTCTTTTTTTCTTTCAAGTAGCATTAGCCAAAGGGGTCTATCAGACCCCGGAAGCTTTTTTGGGCAAAGCGTTTGGCGGTAATACGCCGGCGCTTTCTTCAATTTGGTTAACGAAAGAAAAAAAAGACGTTATTGCTGGGTTTTTACAACACGCGCCGTCGTTTATCCGCATCAAATACTGGCAACATGAATCGAAAACAGCTTGGATACTTAATGAAGTTGGGAAAACAAAACCCATCACCGTTGGCGTTGTTATTGAAAGTGGAAAAATACAGACGTTGAAGGTATTAACATTTCGTGAATCTCGTGGATGGGAAGTTAAACACGACTTTTTTACCCGTCAGTTTGATAACGTCGGTATAAACAAAGAGCAGAAACTCGACAAATCAATCGATGGAATTTCTGGTGCCACATTGTCCGTTAGAGCATTAAAAAAGATTGCTAGAATTGCGCTTTATCTTGAGAAACAACTTTAAAACATGAGCCGCCAGCGTCATATACGAAACAAATCCAAATCACTTTATATTTGGCACCGCTATGCTGGGCTTTGCGCTGCGTTATTCGTTATTTTTATCACCRTCAGCGGCATGTTGTTGAACCATACTGATGCCCTTTCTTTAAAGCAGCAACACATCAAATCGGACTTTTTGCTCAATCAGTATAACGTCCAAAGCCCTTCTGTCATGGTTCAGTTCAAACATAAACAAACAACCATTACTCAAGCTGATTCGTTTTTGTTTATAGGGCAACGCGAGCCTGTATCCGCCGATGGGCTTTTGGTTGGCACGGGCATTATGGATGACATGTTAGTGCTTGCACTAACCAACTCTGTCCTTCTCGTAGACTCAAGTAATCAAGTCATCGAAACATTAAGCGGCCTTGATGGCCTACCTAGCAATATCAGTAATCTTGGGCAAAACAAAAACCAACAAACTGTTCTTTTGGCCAATCATCAACAGTATCAACTAAATGACGACCTCAGCATCGTCAAAACGCCTAGGGATTACGGCATACAATGGTCAAAAGGTAGACCGTTATCCATCGAACAAAGAGCCGTTATCACCGAACGCTATAGAGCGAACATTATTTCCGTTGAAACTTTTATTTTAGACGTCCACAGCGGTCGTTTCTTTGGCGCTTATGGCGCGTTATTTTTTGACCTTATTGGCATTCTTCTTCTTTTCTTAGCCATTACTGGCATTATCATCTGGTTAAAGCAACGCCAAAAGAAATAGCATGACTGAAGAAGAGCTGCTCGTCCTTTATTACCGCCTGTTACGCCAACACGGCCTAAACGATTCACACAGTGGTAACGGCTCAGTTCGTCTAAACAACTATTTTGCTGTAACAAAAACGGGTGCCTGCGCGGACACCATAGAAGTAAACCAACTCGTTYWGTKYARSCTTKWYRWMTMSTTRNCCAGWYAACGMMYCMCKYGMMKYSYGTATTCACCGTACAATCTATCAAAACTTAAACAACTGCCGCGCTGTCTTACATTCACACAACCCTTACACCATCGCATTAACGCTAAACGATGATTAGTTCTCTCCAGTAGATTTCGAGGGTAAATTATATTTTGGAAAACTCAAGGTCATTCCGTGTGAACAGCATCACTATATTGATATAATGCCACAACGAATCATCGATTGCTTGAAAGAACAGCCCATCGCCATCGTCCAATCACACGGCGTGTACGCTGCGGCAGAAAATTTGGAATTAGCTTACAAGTGGTTATGCTCGATTGAGCAATCAGCAAAAATTAAGTGGCTAGCTAAACAGGTTTAAATTTGGTGGTGTACGCGCAAATCGTACAGATGCTTTTCGGCATCAATTAAATGCTTACCCCAATGAAGGAAAAAACCATCTCGCCAGAGACTTAATGCTGCGGGTAAATTCTCATCGCCTAGCTGAATCAGGTCGAGACCTCTTTTAATTTCGAAATAAAGATCAGCCAAATCGCCCGACAAACTTCCGTACAACTCATTCTCAGCGAGTTCTTCGCCCATTTCATAGGCATCCTTCTCACCTAGTATCTTTTTTAGGTGGCAAAATAACTCGAAGCGTTCATCAATATCCGACAAGGCAAACAGGCATTCGCCTCGGTTTTTATTGTCTATAAGACCCATCACTGCGTGAATTCGAGGCAAAATCAAGCTGATTTCTGTCAACCAATTCTGAGCTGTAAACTCATGAATATTTTCTACCAAAAAACAGAACCGCTTTGCATCTCCCTGCAAATTTTGAATTTGTTTTAAGGTTTTATTTCTATTTTCTCTAAGCACACAGTAAGCTTAGACAATAATATTAAAAATGTTGTGAATTAATCGACAAATGCAAAAAATAAACATCCGCGGTATACAAATGATTCTATCCAGCCTTTTGTTTATAGGCAGTTTCACCGTGTCAGCCTACTCCTCATCACCTGACGAAAATGTTGCAAAGTTAGACTTCTTTCACACTTTTTCGGGTGACCTTTCGGCAACCATTGCAAACGCTAACGAACAAAACAAATTTGGTGTCATGCTATTTTTCAGCACACAGCACTGCCGTTTCTGCCACAGGATGAAAACCACCGTGTTTAATCAGCCTTCTGTACAGACATATTTCAAGACGAACTTTCAGCTCATTGAATTAGACATAGAATCTGACCAAATGATTATTAACGGACAGCAGCAGCGTGTCAGCCGTATGGATTTCGCCAAATCTCACCGCGTACGCCTTACTCCTACCATTGCATTCCTCGACCATCAAGGCGAGCTGGCTTACCGACAAGTCGGCATGATTGCTGACCCACAAGAGTTTATTTGGTTGGGCGAATATGTATTAAGTGGGCAAACTAGCAAACAAAGTTTTGCCTCTTTTAAAATGAATAAACGCAAGCGCCCCACTCAATGATTAGGCTTTTTCTATTAATCGCCATCGTTTTCGGCGCCTTGTATCTTATTCGCTGGTTCCTTACTACGCCTGCAGAAACTGTCGCCTCATCTATCCGAAAATCACTTTGGCTTATAGTGGGGCTGGGGCTAATTCTTCTTGCTGTTACCGGAAAACTTAACATTATTTTCGCGTTTATTGGCTCAGCCATTCCTTTAATTGTTAAGAACTTACCTAATCTATTTCGGGTTCTAGGTCTCGTTAAATCGATACAGTCCGCACGAGGCGACAGCCAACCACCGCCGCCGCAACACCCAGTCAAAACCATGGGCGAAGAAAAAGCATTATCTATTCTTGGGTTAAAAAAAGGCGCTACAAAAAAAGACATTAGCAGCGCACACAAACGCTTAATGCAGAAATACCACCCAGACAAAGGCGGCTCAGAAGAATTAGCGGGGCAAATTAATCAAGCAAAAGACTTTTTATTAAAACTTTTATGAGCACTGATCAAATTCTCATTTTCGTTATTTTATCCGCAACCCTCGTTTTATTTGCTTGGGGGAAATGGCGTTATGACATCGTTGCGCTAACAGCCATGACAGCAGTGCTTTTATTTGGCTTAGTCACGCCAGACGAAGCCTTCGCTGGTTTTGGCCACGCCGCTGTCATCACCGTTGCAGCCGTTCTTATTATCAGCCAGGCATTAAAGAATGCCGGCGTTGTGGATGTTGTAGCCTCTTATTTGTTACCCCATACAAGCAATCCACTGATTCATATTGCCTTGCTTACTGGCCTAGTCACCTTTCTCTCTGCCTTCATGAATAATGTTGGCGCCCTCGCGTTATTGCTACCTGTTGCCATTGCAACTGCAAAAGAGCACAACCGCTCACCCGCAATGGTGCTAATGCCTCTCGCCTTTGGCAGTATCTTAGGCGGCATGAGCACCATGATAGGCACGCCACCGAATATCATTATCGCCAGTTATCGCGCCGACGTAACAGGCACTGCGTTTGGTATGTTTGATTTTTCACCTATTGGCTCAGTCATTGCCATTATCGGTGTTCTTTTTATCACCCTCATCGGTTGGCGTTTAATTCCCAAGCAACGCTTTAAAGAAAATGCACCCGAACAACTTTTTGAAGTGAGTAATTATTTAACCGAGGTGATGGTAACCACCGATAGCCCACTCATTGGCTTAGCGGTCAATGATATTGAAAGTCTGCAAAATGAAGAAATAGGCATTGTTGGCGTTGCACGAGGCAACCGTTTTACTCTTAATACCAACCCCAATTACGCACTAAAAGAGAACGATATTTTGATTCTCAGGGGCGACCCTGTCACATTACAAAGCAAATTTGCCGATGCGAACCTTGAGTTTCAAACAGCCAGCGGGAAAACCTTTGATGACTTAACAGATGGTGACTTATCACTCACTGAATGTGTCATTACTGCGACCTCACCGTTAGTGGGCCGCGATGTCTCTTATTTACGCCGTCGCACCGCCAATGCAGTAGCCGTTATTGGGCTAGCCCATGAAGGACGCAAGATTAGAAAACGACTTCGCAGCCACACATTCAAAGCTGGCGACGTGTTGTTGTTACAGTGCGAAAAGGCCTTCGTTAGTGACATGCTTGTCGAATTAAGTCTATTACCATTGGCTGAACGCGGCATCCAGATAGGTCAACAACGCCGGGTGCTTATCGCCTTAGGTATATTTATCGGCGCTATAGCACTTGGGGCTTTTCATGTTTTACCGATGGCGGGCGCATTTATTTTGGCCATCCTTGTTTATTCAGTGATGGGGTTCTTGCCAGGCAAAGATGTGTACCGTGATGTTGATTGGCCCATTATTATTCTGCTGGGCGGCATGATCCCGGTTGGGCGTGCATTAGAAAGCACCGGCGCAACCGAGCTTGTCGCCAGTGGTATCGTCAACCTAACCGATGGCTTAGCCATTTATTGGGTGCTAACCTTCATCCTAGTCACGACGATGTTTCTATCAGATATTATTAATAATGCGGCAACGGCTTTGGTTATGGCACCTATCTCCGTCGGCATTGCTAATCAACTCGGTGTCAGCATTGACCCGTTCTTAATGGCTGTGGCTATTGGCGCTTCATGCGCATTCTTAACGCCCATTGGACACCAATCGAACACGTTGGTGATGGGGCCGGGCGGCTATCAATTTGGAGATTATTGGCGAATGGGGCTACCATTGGAAATCATCATTACGATTATTTCTGTACCGCTTATTTTATACGTCTGGCCACTTTAGTTTTAAAGCAGCTAGCCTACGCTCTATAAGCCTAACGTAAAATAATATCGGCGAGATCAATCACGTCGATAACCGTTCCATTCCCTTCTAACACGCGCACTACTTTATCACCCACACGACGAATAGCTTCACCTTCGCGTAATATCGGCAAACGCCTAGATAGCTCAGCAGGTATATACTCAGATTGCCTTAAAATATCAGCATCTAATACTTCACCACGTGCTACTTTCTTTTGCCAACCAGGAGGCAATTGACCGCCGCGAGCTAATTTCTTTTGCAAACCATGCGGCAGGTTCTTGTGTTTTTTGTTTTTCTTTCCTTTACCTTTTTTATGTTTGCCATCGTCGCCATGACGATAATAATCTAGAATTTCTGAGCGTTCTGAATCGCTGAAATATCTCTGATCATTGTCTTTTCGTTTGCTGCTTTTATCTTTGTGCTTTTCCTGTTTCGCGTACTCTTTTACCTCGTCCTTTGCTTCAACCTTTTCAGAAGGTACGAACCAGCGATTCCAGAAAGATTGGCTATCCTCTAGTTGAGCCGCCTGAGCGCTACTCGTTGCTAATAAAAAAACACCCAACAAACCTATCGTTAAATTTCTACTCAACATCACTAACTCCCTTAATCATTATTCTCGTCCATTATATGAAGCACTAGCTGAATTCTGGCTTAACCCGCTCAGCCTATTTCTTTAATGTATTGAAAAATCTTACGAGCTGCAGCAGGTGGCTTTTCTCTTTCTAGCTCTTGCTTTGCTTTTCGCTGAAGCTGCCGAAGGTGTTGACGGTCTGCATGCGGAAAACTGACCAGAAAATCACCCAAGGCTGCATCGCCTTGCTCAACCAACTTATCTCTCCACCGCTCCAAATTATGTAAACGCGAAGCGGCGGCTTTGTCTTTATCTAACTGGCGTTCAATCGCCTGACTCATTTGTTCAACATCAGTACTGCGTAGCAATTTGCCAATGTATTTAAACTGCCGCTTAATCGCGCCACCTTTTGATAACTTCCTAGCCACTAAAAAGGCGGCCCTTAAATTGTCTCCCAACGGCATGGCTTCAAACTGGTCTTGCGACAAATTTGCAATCTTTTTTCCTAGCGCCACAAGGTCATCCGCTTCTCGCTTAATCTGCGTTTTACTGATTAATTCTGCTTCTCTTGCTTCTGCTTCGTTCATTTAATTTCAATCCAATCGATAATAATGACATGCTATCAGAGACCTTTGCACGAGAGTCAGTTTTCGTGAGAGCAAGGCAAAAAGAGGCGAAAAAGCGCAGTTTACAAGATGTAAATGAGTATTTTAAGCCTATTTTTCTAGCGCCCCCCATGTGGGTAAACGTAGCTATCGCGGAAAATGGACTCGTGCATAGGTATCTGTCAAATTAAGCTGACTGTATTTTGGTACAATGTCCTTTTTATTCGTCACAAGCTCCCTTGCCAAACAAACTTAACATTTTACTCATCAGTCCTTACGATTTAGGTCGCCAACCTTTTGCACTGGCACAAGCTGGTGCTTGGCTAAAAGCCGAGGGCTTTCATGTTGAATACTTGGACCTATCTATCCAAAAACTTAGCGAAGAGAGCCTAGAAAAAGCCCAGCTCATTGGCTTATACCTTGGGATGCATACTGCCACGCGCATTGCCTTAAAAGCGTTACCAAAAATCAACCAAGTAGCGCCCAATGCAACGCTGTTTTCATTTGGGTTATATGCACCGTTAAACCAAGATATTCTTAGCCAACATGGCGTACAGTATTTCTTTGGCGGCGAAAGTGAACCCGATATTTTGCAACTCGCTAAACAACTAGCCTCTGACGATCATTCAACGCTTGAAAACACGGTAGTACGCACATCAAAAATTGATTTTAAATTACCCGACAGAAGCAGCCTACCTGCCATCTCAAGATACGCAAAACTAATCCCTGAAAACGGCCAACAAAAAATACTCGGGTTTATTGAAACATCACGCGGGTGTAAATACGTTTGTCGTCATTGCCCTGTTACCCCTATTTATGAAGGTAAATTCCGCATCGTGCCATTCGATATTGTTATGCAAGATATCGCTCAACAAGTAGACATGGGCGCGGAACATATATCATTTGGTGATCCCGATTTTTTCAATGGCCCAACCCATGCGAAAAAAGTTGTCACGGCTATGCATGAACGTTTTCCCACACTCAGTTTCGATGCCACCATCAAAATAGAACACATTCTTAAACACGCCGATTTGCTCTCTGTTTTAAAACAAACAGGCTGTTTATTTGTCACCTGTGCTGTTGAGTCTTTTGACGATGATATTTTGTTGAAACTAGATAAAGGCCATACTCGCGACGACACATTCAAAGCAGTTACCTTGCTTAAACAAGCCGGTATTGTCATATCGCCCACCTTCGTTCCGTTTTCGCCGTGGGCAAGCTTAAATGGCTGCCGTGACCTATTGAGAGACATCATCAGTCTAGACCTTATTAACGAAGTCGCACCCATACAGCTGGCTATTCGCCTGCTCATTCCCAATGGCTCTTATTTATTAAAATTACCTAATTTTGAAAAACTAATAGGCGATTTTGATGCCGATACATTGGGTTATCAATGGGAGCACAACGACTCCGCTGTAGACCAGCTTCAGCTAGACATAATGGCCATTGTTGAACGCGCAGATAAAGAAGACACATCCCGTCACGAAACATTTTCTAATATTTGGCAAGCAACGCACAAGGCATTAAATATAAGCACGCCTGAATTACCCAACAGCCCGGCTAAAGACGTTCCGCATTTATCTGAAGCTTGGTATTGCTGCGCAGAGCCCACCAACGAGCACATCAATATTTTTTAGGGACTGCTTAGGTCGTCATCACCAAAAAAACAACGAATAAAATAACTGCCGCCACCGGCAATAAAATTCCCGCCCAATCCTTTTCGGCTTCTTCGCTTTGTTTAAGTGCCGCTTTAATACCTGGCTTAAACCAGAAAATAACCAATAACGCAACTGCGCCTAACGCTAGCTGTTCCCATAATGCCATGCCTGCCATTTAACTTTCCTCTTTCGCCTCAATCGGCTTTTCTTTTTCACAATTCCAGCAATGCGTAATTGTCCGCGATCATTAACCTATGTGGTAACTCTAACAGACAATAGGAATTTTCTAATTCCATTGCCATAGGCAAGTATTAACTCACTTACTGACTAAAATTCAGGCAATAAAAAACCCCCTTAAGTTTTACTTTGCGAGGGTTTTGGTCGCTTAAAAGCGTTGCCTACGAAAAATCAATTTCATTGGTATGAAAAGCAAATCGATAAGCCTTAGTCGGTTACACTAAATGACAGTATATATTCATGGAGGAGATATGAGCAAGAAAATTTTAGGTTTAGATTTAGGCAGCAACTCTATTGGGTGGGCATTGCTCGATGAAGTAGACGGCACGGCTACTAGCATTATTGATATTGGAAGTCGTATATTCAATAAGGCTGTGGAAGAAAAAGTACCCACGCCAAAAAATGTAAAGCGCCGCGACATGCGCCTTGGTAGGCGAGTATTACAAAGACGGGCTAGACGCAAGCAACGGATGCTTAATTATTTAGTCTCGCTGGGCTTATTATCTAATGAACTTCAATCCAATCACCAACCGGAAATACTACTCAATCAAATTGGCGACCCTTACGTTTTACGTGCGAAAGGACTTGACCACCAACTAACACCGTATGAGTTTGGCCGTGTATTACTGCATTTCGTCGCACGCCGAGGATTTTTAAGCACTAAAAAACAAATTGCAGGCGACTTAATTGATGACCCAGATACTCTCGCTTATCTAAATGAATTTGATGATGTTTCTAACGATAAAGAAGAAGGTGTTTTTAAAGCTGACATTAGTCGCGTTCGACAAGCAATAAAAACATCGGGCGCTCGTACCTTGGGCGAATATTTATTCCAGTTAGAAAAAGGACAATGCAAGCGGAATCGTAGCCATGAAGGCGGTCACCTTCGCACAGATAGAAAAATGTACCTTGATGAATTGGATTTAATTTGGCTGCAACAATCTCAATACTTTAAACATTTGCCCGATGATTTTATGGCCGATAAGAAAGGCATAAAACAAATTATTTTTTATCAGCGCCCATTAAAGCTAAAACAAGACCGTGTAGGAAAATGTTCACTCGAACCCAAAAATAATCGCGCACCGATGGCTAGGCTAGAGGTGCAACGTTTTAGGTATTTGCAGGATGTAAACAACTTACAATATTTTGARCGTCATACCGAACAAYGGCTCAGTATTAATGACGAAGGCAAGCAGTCATTAATAGATTACTTCGAACRTCACGATAAGATTACTGTCACTGCGCTAAAGAAATTACTTGGGTTAGATAAATCAACCAAAATAAATCTGGAAGCGAAAAACCTAAAAGGTAACATCACCGCTTATGAAATAAGAACGGTACTAGGGCAACAGTGGGAYAACTWYWCAGATGAAARYCARYWCRSTTTRGTCGAAGATTTATTAACAATACAGAAAAAGTCAGCATTAAAAACAAGGCTTATTAACCATTGGGAGCTTGCTGTAACTCAGACAATACAGCTTTGTTTAATTGAGTTTGAGCCCAGCCATAGTAGCCACTCGTTAAAAGCAATARAAAAATYACTACCGCACCTTGAAAATGGCTGCATTTACTCCGACGCAAGAGTTAAGGCAGGTTACGGGTATGAAATAGAGCARCTACTTAAGCAGGACAAACTAGGTGCGCCCATAGAAACAAGTAATCCCATTGTTAATAAAGGTTTGCAAGAGCTAAAGCGGGTTGTTAATGCCATTATTAAGCAGTACGGAAAACCAGATGTAATACGCATTGAAATGGCGCGTGATTTGGAAATGAACACCAAACGCTACAAAGAAAATGAAGCTAGACAAAACAAAAATAAAAAAGCAAATGAGGCGGCTGTTGACGCTTATAAAGAGTTAAACCTAGGAAGTTACCCAAACCATAACGACAAAATAAAGTACCGCTTGTGGCAAGAGCAAGACCACCGCTGCGCCTATAGCAATGCAAGTATTCCATTGAGCGCTGTTTTTACGGCAAGCGTAGAAATAGACCATATTTTACCGTTTAAGAAATCACTAGATGATTCTTATATGAATAAAGTACTGTGCTTCACCTCAGAGAATCGAGACAAAGGCGATAAGACACCAAAAGATGCGTGGGGTGAAAACACAGAGAAGTGGAATCAAATAACGCAATCCATCAGCCGCTGGAAAGGGCTAAAACACAAGGTTGAACGTTTTTATCAAACAGAAGTCACTCTACAAGATAGGGACTTCGCCTCATCGCAATTAAACGACACTCGTTATATAGCCAAGCTTGCTATGGAGTACGTTAAACAATTAGGTTGCGACGTGTCGGTTACTAAAGGCTTTGTCGTCTCACAAATACGGCATCAATGGGGCTTTAATGACCTTATTGGAGAAACCAATAAAAAAGAACGCACTGACCACCGCCATCATGCCATTGACGCTGTTGTTATTGCCGCCACATCAAAGAGTTTGTACAACAAAGCGGTGGCGCAAATTGAGCGCAACCAACTCAAAATAACACCGCCTTACCCGCATATTCGAGAGGAACTTAAAGAAAGACTCAGGCACACAATTGTTTCTCACGCTACTCAGCGAAAGCTATCCGGGGGATTACATGAAGAAACGGGCGCAGGTTTCATCGAAAGACACGGCGGATTGGTTTATCGAAAAAACCTATCTCCAGATTTCACTGTGAAAAACGCAAAAAGCATTGTTGATGAATCAGTTCAGCAGCTTGTACTAGCGCACTTATCGTCTTATGAAGATGACCCCAAAAAAGCGTTTGCGAATGGTATTGTTGTTTTACATAAAGACCAAAAAACACCCATAAAAAGAGTGCGTGTTTTACAGTCAAAAACAACCTTAAAGAAACTAGAGCAAAGTAAATTCAGTGTTAAGGATAAATCAGGCAATGTTTTCAAGTACATGGCATACGGAAACATGCACCATGTGGAAATCATTCAACATAAAGAAACAAAAAAGTACAAAGGCGAGTTTGTCACCATGATGCAAGCAAGCCACCGAGCGAAAGGCATCCAGAGCAAGCTAAATGTTGACGGGGGGAAGCAAGCTATTGTAAAAACAAACCATGGGGCAGAATGGTCATTTGTAATGGCTTTGCATATTAATGATTTGGTTAGTGTGGAGACAGGTGATGAACGGATGTTTTATAGAGTCCAGAAGTTAAGTGGTGGCTACGACCTGACGCTAAGACTACATACAGAGACAAGCACAAAAAGGGAGCAGCAGCTAATCAAAACAAAAAAAATGCTGGAAAACTCTATTGGGAATTTTATTTCAGAACTGAACCTAAAGAAACATAGGGTTAATGCAATAGGGATTATCGTTAATGATAAAGAGAATTGTTGATATTAGTGAGCAGGCTTTTTTGCACTTAAAACATCAACAACTTTTTATTGATAAACAAGGTGATACAGTAGGGCAAGTACCTATAGAAGATTTAGGCGTTTTAATTCTTCAGCATCCGGCCATTGTATTAACGCAACAAGTCATTATAGCCTGTCAAAAAAACAAGGCGATTATCATCTTTTGTGACGACAAGCACTTGCCCTATTCAGTTATTTTACCCATTGCAGAAAGC
>JAESRY010000075.1 GCA_016764415.1 Cycloclasticus sp.
TTTATTCGCAGAATTTGCGGTGTACCGAATTGCTAGAAATTAAGCATTCTATTTTAGAAAGAGAGCAAGATAAAATGAACCTTATATATAAACATGCGTTTCTTGTGTTGATGATAATACTATCTTCCACCTTTGCAAAAGCAGAGCAAAAAGAAGTTTTTGACGGGCCTAATGGCAGTGAATATGAAGTGCATTACATAGGCTTCGCAAGCACCATTTTAGATGCAGAAATTGCACAACAATACCAACTAGTAAGAAGTCGCGCGCTAGGCATTATCAACATTAGCATTATAAAAATAGAGGCTGACGGTAAACGTAAAGCAGTTGGTGCCGCCGTTGAAATTAAAATGATGAATAATATTCAACAAGCCCAGTTCCTATCTTCAAAGCAAGTTGTTGAAGGAAAAGCTATTTATTACCTTTCACAACTTCAATACAAAGAAGGTGAATTACTCACTTTCGATGTAACGATTTACCCAGAAGGCCGTATAGCACCAATTCAATTAAGGTTCAGCCAAAATTTTTATAATGATTAAGCAATAATGAGAGACTATGAAAATTGTATTAGCCAGTGGCAATAAAGGCAAAATTGCGGAAATACAAAGCATTCTTGCCGGGCACTCTATTCAAATGTTGCCACAATCGCATTTCAACATAAACGACGCAGACGAAACGGGCACAACGTTTATTGAAAACGCTATTATCAAGGCTAGACATGCCGCAGAGCTTTCACAATGTCCTGCTATCGCCGATGATTCTGGTTTAGAAGTAGATGCATTAAAAGGACAGCCAGGGGTTCACTCAGCCCGATATGCCGGCTTACCCTCTAACGATGCCAATAATACCGCTAAGTTACTAGACGCTTTGGAAGGCACGCCTCAGCCGCAACGCACAGCTCGTTTTCACTGCGTGATGGTATTCATGGCTCACGCTGGCGACCCTTCACCGCTGATTGGGCATGGGGTATGGGAAGGCGAGATAACCCACGTATCCTCTGGCGAAAACGGCTTTGGCTATGACCCTGTTTTCTATGTTCCAGAACAGCAATGCTCATCAGCAGAATTAACAAGCGTCGTTAAAAACTCGTTAAGCCACCGCGCACAAGCGCTTAAACAATTAATGCCGCAAATTACACGGCACTTCGCTCAATTATAGTTAAACTAAATGTTCGCTGATTACAGCCTTTATATTCATATCCCTTGGTGCATTAAGAAATGCCCGTATTGCGATTTCAATTCACACGAAAAGCGAGATGATTACAACGAACAACAATACGTTGATGCACTGCTTAAAGATTTAGACGTTGAAGCAGCAACCGTAAAGAATCGACCACTGAAAAGCATATTCATTGGTGGCGGAACACCCAGCTTATTTTCCGCCGACAGTATCGACCGTATTCTAAAGGCTGTTCGCAATACACTTAATCTATCAACTGATGCTGAAATAACGCTAGAAGCCAATCCAGGTACTGCCGAGGCAGAAAAGTTCTACGCTTTTCGTGATATTGGCATTAACCGCTTATCCATTGGCGTGCAAAGCTTTAATGACCGGCACCTTAAAATATTGGGGCGCATACACAATTCAGATCAGGCACACCAAGCCATTTTCATGGCAAAAGATGCTGGGTTTAAACGAATCAATCTCGACCTCATGTACGGCTTACCCGAGCAAACAATCGAAGAAGCCACCAGCGATGTTGAGCAGGCTTTAGCCTACCAAACAGGGCACCTATCGCATTATCAATTAACCTTAGAAAAGAACACGTTGTTTCATAAATACCCACCAACACTACCGGATGAAGAGTTATTGTGGGAGATACAAACTGCCTGCCAACAACTCATAGCCCAACAACTCGTTCAATACGAAGTATCTGCCTACGCTAAAGCCCAGCACCGGTCGCAACACAATATTAACTATTGGCAATACGGCGATTACATTGGCATCGGCGCAGGCGCTCACGGAAAGCTCACCAGCCAGTCAGGCAGCATTGGCCGTTATTGGAAACAAAAATTACCACGCACTTATATGCAAAATGCCGGAACGGCGGACGCCATCGGACGGCAGCACACAGTGGATGCAACTGAACTACCCTTTGAATTCATGATGAATGCACTGCGTTTAAAAGAGGGTTTTACACTCGAACAATATACGCTCCGAACTTATCAACAACCATCAAGCATTCAAGCTAATATCGATACCCTCATCAAAAAAGGACTATTAGAGTTTGACGGCTCATATCACCGCTGCACCGAACAAGGTTGGAACTTTTTAAACGACACCTTAGAACACTTTTTACCCAACAATGACTGACTTACTCATTAATAAAAGCTATCAATGCCCGTATTGTGGCGAAACAATAGACACATGCGTTGACAGCTCTGCCGGAAGCCAGCAATGCATAGAGGACTGTAGCGTTTGCTGTCGCCCCATTGAACTGACAATTACCGTAGATGATATTGAAGGAAACGTTCATTTAACCGCACGCTCCGACACAGAATAAAGCTGAAACAAACAGGTTTATCGTTTGTGTGAAACTTACGACTGCATGGACGCAGGAGGTAGAGCACCAAAATTAGGCGCTTGAGGCGACGCAGGAGCAGTTGCCGATGCCCTTTGGGTGTAAAGCTGAATCAAACAGGTTTATCGTTTGCACAAAACTTGTTTCTATTCTGTGTAAAATACACGACTCACTCATACACCAAATCACCATGAAAAATTACAAACAAGAATTTATCGAATTTGCTTTAGCCTGTGATGCTTTGAAATTTGGTGAATTCACGCTTAAATCTGGGCGTATTAGCCCTTATTTTTTTAATACCGGCTTATTTAACACCGGTTATCGCTTGCGTAAATTAGGCCATTTCTACGCTCAAGCACTTAATGACTCCGGCATTGATTGTGATATTTTGTATGGCCCCGCTTATAAAGGCATCCCGCTTGTATGTGCTGTATCAATTGGCTTATCTGAAATGTTAGATAAGGACGTACCCTATGTTTTTAACCGTAAAGAAGTGAAAGACCACGGTGAAGGCGGTTTATTAGTGGGCTCAGAACTTAAAGGCAACGCAGTGATTATTGACGATGTTATTAGCGCTGGCACGTCAGTTCGAGAATCAGTTGATATTATTCGCGCAGCTAACGCCACGGCATCTGGCGTTTTAATCTCACTTAACCGCCAAGAAAAAGGCCGCGGTGAAACGTCTGCTATTGATGATGTAGAAGAAAGCTATGGATTTAAAGTGGCCTCTATTATTTGCTTAACAGACATCATCGACTACCTTAAAAAATCAAATCAGGCGGAGCACCTAGACGCTATTCTTAAATATCAGGAAACTTACGGAACAGCCTAAGCTAAAGTGTGCTCTTTATTGAGCGAAACAGAACTCAGTACGGTAAAACTAACCGCCACCTTTATGGAACTTAGTTAGAAATAACTTCATAAACGCTGCCTGCTCTGGTTTCTCTGTTGTTAAAAAGTTGAAACTAACTTCCAGCATGGGTATTCGCGCAGATGCTATGCGTCGTACCTCTTCCTCCCCTAACGTAACGCGTACTGTCTTATTCGAGAACGTGAAAGTTACAACATTACCCGCTCTTTCATACACAAGTTTATCCTGATTCTCCAGCAAGGTAATAAATTCTTGCCGTGTAAAACCCATCTCAACAGAGAATATTTTACTCTTAGAATAAGGCATCAGCCACCAGCAACAGGCGGCCAAAAACCCAGAGTATCACCTTCGCTTAGTACAGTTTCATCGCGGGTTTCAGCATCTAAATACACGCCATTTAACAACACAATATGAATCACATTACGCGGTAGCTTAAGGTCATCTATTAAATAGCCAACCGTTGTACTGTCAGTAATTTTATAATCAAAACCATGAGACTTTGTGCTATTAACTGGCAAGTATTCCATTAAACTCGCAAATAGTTTTACCGTCATTTTACTCATGATTTTATTTCCGCTGATTGTGTGCACGCTAAGTAAGCGGACATTAATTGTAATGGGTTGTTTAGTAGTTTATCTTTCCATGGGCCTAAGGTAATTTCAGCCTGAATCAAGCCCCGCATAACGCCCACATGCTGAGTATGCCCGATAGCTGTTGCGCCAATCAGTACATCGCCGTCAAACTGCAAGTTAAGATAACGCCACTTGTCTTTTTCTACCAACTGACAACTCTCACCACCTTCAACACCCTGCCATAACCCAAATGAGCATGAAATCAGGCCCATTGTATCTAATACATTCATATTAATCGTGCCGCCGCATTCAGCTCTTTCAGCGCCCACCATATTTTGTGCTGCAATTAAGCCGTGCTCAGCAGCTGTTGGTTGAATGGCTTGCACGGTATATTCGCCCGTACAAAAGTCTTTACCTTGAGCAACATCACCTGCAGCGAAAATATCAGCTACATTTGTTTGCATATTTTTATCAACGATGATGCCATCGTCAATGATTAAATCTGAACCCTCTAAAAAGTCTGTGCAAGGGCGAACACCGGTTGCTGTAATGACTAGGTCAGCATCAAGTTCAGTTATACCATTGGGCGTTTTCACACTGACTTTAAATGTGTGATCACCATCAACTTTCTTGATTTCGCTCACTTGACCATTAGTAAACACATCAATCTTTTTATGAACACACCAATCTTTAATCATATTGCCGGCTATGCTATCCATCATTCGCGGCACCATTCTGTCTTCCATTTCCACGACGGTTAATTCCACATCACGTCGCGCAAGTGCTTCTAGAATAATACAGGCAATAAAGCCTGCACCAATTTGAATAACTTTTGCGCCGGGCTTTGCTAACGCAGCAATAGCTCGAGCATCTTCAAGCGTCCAACATGAATGAACCCCTGGCTGTCCAATACCTGGAATGGGCGGTGAAACTGGTCGAGAACCTGATGCAATTAATAGCTTATCGTACGATTCACTACCACCGCTTGTTAATTCAACTGACTTGTTTTTCGAATTAATTTTAGTGACACGGTCATTAATTATTTTAATATTTAAATTGTCGAAATGACCGGCGGTATGGCGAAGGTGCGTACCTTCTTCTTTAATATTTCCTATCAAGTGGTAAGGAATCGCCATTCTTGAATAAGGCGCTTCTGGCTCATCGCCAATAATGGTGATAGATGCAGATTTATCAAACTTTCTTATATGTTCTGCCGCTACAACACCTGACGGCCCTGCGCCTATTATTAAATGCTTCATTTATCTACCTACCTTATTCTTTTTTGTTTATTTAACCATAAAAAAAGGGCGAACCTAAACGATTCGCCCTCTATTTTTTACTTTAAAAACCTAAGCTATATTAAAGACCTAAACGAGTCTTTGTTTCAGCCGTTACACCACCTTCTGGTGACCAACCACGTTCAGCATAGTATTCAGGAAGCATTGTTGCTAAACCGCTTACTTTACCTGCAGCAGGGCCTGTTGTTGCAGGCTCTGTTGTCATTCTTGGTGGTAATTTATCAGCAGAAGCACCTACGCCAGCCGCTTCATTATATAAACGCTCTAAGTTCCAGATACGCTCGCCAATTTCGCCTAAACGTTCTGGTGTCCAGTCGCCTTCACATGCTGCATCCAATTGTGGGGCCACATCTTCTAGCGACCAAGCGAATGATGTAAAGACACAGATACCCACCGAGTCAAACACTGCCGTTGCATTTTGGAATGCAATTTGTAATCCTGCTTTTCCTTCAGTTTCTAAAGGATCCGTTTTAATAGGAATACCTAATACTTCAGACGCCACTGTATAACCACGCAAGTGACATGCACCACGGTTAGATGTTGCATAACCTAAGCCCATACCTTGAATACCACGAGGGTCATATGCTGGGAATTCTTGACCACGAACTGTCATAGATAGTTCTGGACGACCATGCTTTGCACAGAAACGCGCCGAACCTTGTCCCAGTTCTAAACCAAAGCCTTCAGCTTTAGCTACAAGCTCAGTACATTCAATCATCGCCTTAGCATTACCAAAGTTAAGTTCAATGCCGCCTGTGTCTTTAGTGGTAATCACGCCTTCTTCAAACATCTCCATTGCTGCAGCAATGGTAGAACCTAGTGAAATAGGGTCTAAGCCTTGCTCGTTACATACAAACTGTGCGTATGTAAGCGCATCAAGATCATCAACACCCGTATCACTACCTAACGCCCAAGCTGCTTCATACTCTAAACCACCTGAATTAGCATGGTAGCTATGGTGTAAGTCGTCTTTATTTTGTATTGAGAAATGTTGTGGGTCAATCGTTGAAATACGACCACAAGAAATAGTACAAGCAAAACAACCGGCATTTCTTGTTAAGTTTGGCTTACCATCGCTTTCGCGTGGTTCAAGCATTGCTTCACCTGAAATTTTAGACGCGCCAGCAAATACACTGTCTTTATAGTTATGTGCTGGTTGCGCACCCATTTCGTTAATAACATTCATTAACACCTGCGTGCCTAATGCTGGAAGGCCTTCGCCTGTCACTGCATTTTCTGCTAATATTTTTTTCGCTGCTGTCGTTGTTTCGAAGAATGCTTTAGGGTCATTTACCGTTACGCCTTTGCTACCACGTAGGGCAATCGCCTTAACATTTTTAGAACCCATAACAGTACCCACACCCGAACGGCCAGCCGCACGATGCAAATCATTGATAATAGCAGCGTAAAGTACGCCTTTTTCACCTGGAACACCAATCGCTGCAATACGCAATTGTGGATCTTGATGTTTAGCATGTAACCATTCATCTGTTTCCCATACTGATTTACCCCAAATTTCGTCTGCAGGTAAAATTTCAGCTTTATCATCATTAATGCTGATGTAAACAGGCATTGGTGATTTGCCTTCTAGAATAATCATATCCCAGCCAGCACATTTCATTTCGTTACCGAAGAAACCACCTGAGTTAGAACAAGCAACCGCACCCGTTAGTGGGCTTTTTGTTACCACTGAATAACGACCCGCTGTAGATGCCATTGTGCCTGTTAAAGGGCCAGTGATCATATACATTGTGTTTTCAGGTGAAAGAGCATCCGTTGTTGGTGGAACTTCTTCTGTTAAATATTTTGTAGCCAAACCACGTTGACCTAGGAACTGCTCAACCCATTCCATATTTAATGGTTCTGGCGTACAGGTTCCCTTTGTTAAATTTATTCGTAATACTTTTTTTGTCCAAGACATAATCTATCTCCAAATTCTATTTGTTTTTATACGATAAAAAGACTTATTTTGCTGGCATTGCTTTCGCAGCGTAGTCTTTCATTTTGTCGTAACCCGTCCAGTTTGCATCTTGGTACGTAATAGCGTCTGTTGGACATGCTTTTGCACATTCTGGATCGCCGCCACAAAGATCACATTTGATCACTTTGCCACTGTCTGCATTGTAGTTAACGGTACCGAATGGGCACGCAATTGTACAAACCTTACAACCTACGCATAAATCATTAACGATTTCTTTAGCGCCTGTTGTTTTGTTTAAAACGATAGCCTCTACAGGACAAGCGTGCATACACCACGCTTCATCACACTGTGTACATGTATAAGGTACAAAAATACCTTCTTCATGGAATGGGAAAATTTTAATTCTTGACTTAGTCGGGTTGAAAACACCTTCACCTTCATAAGAACAAGCCATTTCACACTGCAAACAACCTGTACACTTATTTGCATCAATTACTAATGACATCTGCATAACACTCTCCTCTGGGTTCTATTTTATTTTTAAAACGTTAACAAAAAAAACTTAGCCACCCGTTACGCTCATATGACGAAAGATAACGGGTTGTTCAGTAATATCAAAATCATGTCCTTTGGGCTTTATATCCATAGACTCTATAAGAGCCTGTTTCACTTTATTTAAGTCAGTAGGATTTGCACGTAATATGCTTTTCAAATCCATTGAGTGCTCTTGCCCCAAACATAACAACAATAAACCAGATGCCGTTACACGTACCCGGTTACAGGTATCGCAAAAGTTATGACTGTGTGGCGAAATAAAACCCACTAAATTGTCGTAGCCATTCACACTGTAATAACGCGCTGGCCCGCCGGTATTCTTAGTACTGGATATCAATTCAAACTGCGTTTCAATATCGCGTTTGATTTCATCGCTGGAATAATACGCTTCTTCACGAGAGTGACTACTGATAGCGCCTAATGGCATTTCTTCAATGAAGCTTATATCCAAACCTTCGTTCATAGCGTACTGAACAAGATCATTAACTTCATCATGGTTTCTATTTTTTAAGATGACTGCATTGAGTTTGATTTTTTCAAAACCCGCCTTCTTAGCCGCTTGAATGCCGTCTAAGACAACTGAAAGGTCGCCCGTACGCGTCACTTTTTTAAACTTATCCGCGTCCAAGCTATCCAAACTGATATTAACGCGTTTAACACCAGCATCTTTTAATGGTTGCGCTAATTTTACTAATTGCGAACCATTCGTCGTAATCACCAACTCGTCTAAACCGTCTAATTGTGAAATCTCAGCAAGCAAGCCTACAACATCTTTTCTCACCAGAGGCTCACCGCCAGTAATGCGAATTTTAGTCACGCCCATTTCAACGAAAGCACGCGATAAGAGAGCAATTTCTTCAAGCGTTAAGACTTGTTCACGAGGCAAAAATTCCATGTCTTCGCTCATGCAATAAACACAGCGAAAATCGCAACGATCAGTGACAGAGATTCTCACATACGTAACCTGACGACCAAACTTGTCGATTAACTTATTAGTATTGATGTTTGTTGCAACCGCACTCATACCGCTTATCTTAACTCCTGCATATATAAATTCCCGACTTTTCATGTAGTTAATTGATTTATGAGAATCATTATCAAATATGAATAATTCTCATTAATATTAACAACTTGCAGACAACGCTTCGTTCCTTTATACACCTTACCGCACTTTAATTTTGAAGGTCAATAACTAAATCTTTATTGGCCTTTTCATTCACCTTAACTTCATTGTTTTAAGATAAACTATAAGCACATTTAAGCAGCAAGGTGACACCTCACAACTCATGCGATTATCAAAAACAAAATCTTTCTTTATTGCTGCTCTTGCCACCCATTTATTTGCCTTCACTGTTGCGTTTGCCGACGTACAACCCACCATTAAAATTGCTGTTTTAAAATTTGGCACCGTTAATTGGACCTTAGAAACCATAAAGCAACAACAGCTTGATAAAAAAAACGGTTTTGAACTCATCGTTCAACCATTAGCCAGTACTCAAGCCAGTAAAATTTCTCTGCAAGCTGACGCAACTGACATCATTGTTTCTGATTGGACCTGGGTTGCTAGGCAGCGCGGCAAATTCGCCAATTTTCTTTTTTCACCGTATTCAAGCTCAGCGGGTTCCATCATGGTACCTAATAATTCACCGATTCATTCCCTCGCTGATTTATCGGAGCGCAAGCTGGGCATCGCTGGAGGTGCTCTTGATAAGAACTGGTTACTACTTCGTGCATTGGCTTTAAAGAATAATATCGACCTCGACAAAAAAGTCGGTAAGGTATTTGGTGCACCCCCTTTACTTAATCACTTAATTCAACAAGGCGAGTTAGACGCCTTATCAAATTATTGGCACTACAGCGCTCGACTTAAGGCCAAAGGTTATCGAAAACTCATCGATACGCATGACATTATTCATCAGCTGGGTTTCAAAAGCACTGTTCCTATATTAGGGTATGTGTTCAGAGAAACATGGGCGCAAGTACATTCAAGCAGCTTAAATAATTTCCTTAAGGCAAGCCAACAAGCGGCCGAACTATTGTGTTCGTCAGACGAACATTGGAATGCGATTTTACCGTTGACTCGAACAGACGACATTGAGACTCAGTCTTTACTGCGCTCGGGCTATTGTGAAGGTCGCGTCACATCATTTACTCAGCAGGATAAACAAACCATTGCCGATATTTATGCGATTTTAGGTCGTATTGGAGGTGATAAGCTGGTGGGATCTGTGAAACAATTAAATTTAAATATATTCTGGAATAATAATCGTAATTAACACCCGCTCGATTTACACTCATTCAATGCAACGTTCTTCGTTTTTAAATTCAACACTGTCGCTGGGGCTATTATTATTAATTTGGCAACTCACCGCCACGTTAATTAATTCACCAACATTACCCGCACCCACCCTTGTTTTTGATGTGTTGATTAAAGCCATTCAAAGTGGTGAACTTCCTCATCACCTGGGCATCACTTTATATAGGTTAGCTATCAGTTTCACGCTGGCCATGTTGTTGGGTGTCGCCATTGGCCTTGCTCTCGGTCGTAAAAAAGGCCTTAATAACTTTTTTGATAGTTGGCTTGTTATTTTCCTCAACATCCCCGCTTTGGTCACCATTATCCTGTGTTACATTTGGTTTGGTTTAATTGAAACAGCAGCCATTTTTGCCGTTGTTATCAACAAGCTTCCCAATGTTATCGTTACCATTCGAGAAGGTGCAAGAAGCCTAGATGAAGAGTTGATTGACATGGCACGCGCCTATCAATTTGGTCGCATAAAAACCATTCGGCACGTGATTCTTCCCCAGCTTTTTCCCTACATCATGGCATCGGCAAGAACGGGACTCGCACTTATTTGGAAAATAGTGCTTGTTGTTGAAATGCTTGGTAGAAGTGATGGCATGGGCTATCAAATCCATCTGTTTTTCCAACTGTTTGATATCACTAGCATCTTGGCTTACACCGTTTCTTTTATCGTCATTATTCAACTTATTGAAACAACACTGTTGAAGTCGTTAGACACCAAAGCACAACGTTGGAAATAACGTAATATGAACCGTCTAATAATCGATATAAAAGACAAATCGTTCACAAAAGATGGTGCTAATGACGCTTTCTGCGTGATAAAGAACTTACATCTAGAATTAAATAATAACGAATTTGTCTGCCTCGTTGGCCCATCCGGTTGTGGGAAATCAACATTATTAAACACGGTAGCGGGATTAGACACGCAATTTGAAGGCACGATTAACGCAGGTGACCAGCATGGCACACTTAAAACATCATATGTTTTCCAAACACCTCGTTTACTGCCTTGGCGAACAGTTCTTGAGAACATTCAATTAGCCGCGGGGGACGAGACCATTGAAACATCAAGAATAACGCACGTTCTTGAACGGCTTGGCATAGAGACTAGCCTAAACAGTTACCCACAACACTTATCATTAGGTATGCAACGACGCGTTGCACTGGCGCGTGCCTTTTGCATACAAAGCCATACCTTGTTGATGGATGAACCCTTCGTGTCTTTAGACCAACCAACTGCAAGAAAGGCCCGAAGATTATTGCTTGAATTATGGGCAGAACACCCCCGAAACGTATTGTTTGTTACACATGATCTAAACGAAGCCATAGAGTTAGCAGACAGAGTCATCTTCTTATCTGATTCGCCCAGCAGCGTTATAGGCGACTTTAACGTTGACATCGCTCGTGACGACAGGACGCCTGAACAAGTCAGCCAATTTATAAATCAACTCAGCGCTAACCATCAAAACATCCAACACTTACTTTAATTTCATTACGTAGCAGGCATAAAAAAGCCGCTACCTAAATAGGTAGCGGCTTTATAAAATTTACTGCTATATTACCCTCAAAGAGGATAAGTTTCATTGAATAGGAACAACAGCTCTTCCTATTAATTCAACTTTAAGCTGCTTTTTTAGCTGCTTTTTTTACAGTTGCTTTAACTTCTTTAGTCACAACAGCATTTCCTTCTTGAACAAGTTTAATAACTTCTTCGTTGTAAGATTTTGCATCTTCGATTAATGCTTTGCTGTCAGCTTGTACTTTTTCTAAGCTGCTTTTTGCTAGTTCAACTTGATCTTTAACGAAAGAGTTTAAACCTTCAACGTCTTTGATTGCAGTTGCAGCTTTAATACGTGCTTCAGTTAAAGCAACATATTCTTTAGCAGCAACTTGTTGTGCAGCAACAGCTTTTTCGAATTGTGCTTTGTTGAATTCAGCTAATTTTTTAACAGGAGCTAGTAGAGTTTCGAAATTGTTTAACATGTCATATCCTTTTTGATTTAATTTAAGTAATAAATATTGCTTTGTTGCAGCGCATTATACTGACATTTTATTGCAGTGCAACACTTTATTTGAAAAATTATTTAATACCGCATCTCTTGCCATGCTAACGAGGTGAACGTACCCTATTTACCATGCCCATATATTAAAGGTAACCATGACTATTTCGACTGATTTTAGTAACCGCGACCTCACTACCGGGGTTAATGAACAATTCCTACAACGTTGGTCACCGCGTGCTTTTAAGAAAACCACCTTGCCTGAAGACACCATCAAAAGCATTTTCGAGGCCGCTCGATGGGCGCCCTCCTGCTTCAATGAACAACCTTGGTTATTCGTAACGTCAACCGGTGATAATGATTTCGATACATTCCTGGGTTTACTCAATGAATCCAATCAGCTCTGGGCAAAAAATGCGGGGTTGATAGGGTTTATCTTTGCCAAGAAAGCCTTCACCCATAACGGCTCTGACAATAACAAAGCAAAATTTGATTGTGGCGCTGCTTGGATGAGCCTAACGCTTCAAGCCAATATGCATGACTTATACACACATGGCATTGGTGGCATTGATTATGCCAATGTATA
>JAESRY010000076.1 GCA_016764415.1 Cycloclasticus sp.
TTTCGCAAACGCTTAAACAACATAATGCGGCCGTCGATAAATATCAGCGAAATAAAAAATAATGCATAAAGGAAAATTTATAACGCTTGAGGGCGTAGAAGGCGTTGGTAAAACAACGAATCTCCACTTTATCGCCAATCATTTGGAAAAAGCCGGTAAAGAAATTGTTATAACAAGGGAGCCAGGTGGTACACCCATCGCCGAAAGAATCCGAGGCTTATTGTTAGACCATAATGACGAAACCTTATGCAACGAGGCGGAATTACTTTTAATGTTTGCGGCACGTGCTCAGCATTTAAAAAACGTTATTCTGCCCGCATTAGAAGAAGGAAAATGGGTGCTTTGTGATCGATTTACTGATGCAACGTATGCGTATCAAGGTGGCGGTCGAGACTTCGAAATGCAAGATATTGCATGGATAGAAAACTTTGTTCAACACGGATTATCGCCAGATAAAACCGTGCTGTTGGATTTGTCTGTTGAGATTGGCTTAAAACGTGCTGCGAGTAGAAGTGAGCTCGATCGTTTTGAATCAGAGAAACAAGCTTTTTTTGAAAGCGTGAGAAACGTATATTTAGATAGAGCTGCTGCTGAGCCAAATCGGTTTTATGTGGTTGATGCAAGCCAGAGTCTCGAAAAAGTTCAGCAAAATATTGCTATGCATWTGGATGATTTATTAGCCAATGTCTAACGAAGCCGACACCGTTTACCCTTGGCTAGATAGCTRTTGGGATAAATTAATTCGCTACCTACAGCAAGATAGGCTACCCAGTGGAATGATGTTGGTTGGCGATGAAGGCTTAGGTTTGTTGCCTTTCGCTAGGGCCTTTGTTAAGCGTGCTATTTGTTATTCCCCAATTGATGAGCGCTTAGCGTGTGGAAAGTGTGAGTCGTGTTTATTATTTGATGTTGGAAATTACCCCGATTTTTTTTATGTCACTATTGAAGAAGATAAGAAAAGCATCAGCATTGATGATATCCGTAAATTATCCGCTTCTTTAGAGCTTAGTAATCAATACAGTAAGCCACGTATTGCGATTATCAATCCAGCAGATAGGATGCTGCGCCAAGCGTCTAATAGCTTGCTTAAAACCCTTGAAGAGCCTAATGCTAATACCAGCATTATTCTCATCGCAAATGAATTATCTAATATTCCTCTGACGATACGTAGCCGCTGCCAACTGATAACAATCAGTGATATCGATTTATCGAAAGCAGCTTTATGGCTAGAGCAATTAGGTTGTGAAAAGGCTAATCAATATTTAAATTTAGCCAATCATTCGCCTCTTTTGGCGCGTGATTTATGGAAAATAGATGCGTTAACCGTGCGGCAGGCTTTTTTTAATGACTTTATAATGCTGATAAAAGGCCGTTTGGATCCATTAGTATTTGTTGAAAAGTGCCTAAAATTAAAAAACATCCCCATACTTAGCTGGTTAATGTCTTGGTTAACGGACGTTGTTAGTTCTGCTTATACGGACGAAAAAAATCATTTTATGAACGCAGATTTGCTGGATGACTTGAAAGTTTTAAAAGAAAGGCTACACTTAAAAGACAATCATGAGTTGTTGAGTCAATTGGGTCGGCTAATACAGTTACAATCCTATCAGGTGAATCAACAATTAATGCTAGAAGAGTTTGCGATACAATGTTATTCGCTAAGCAACAAATAGAAGGATTTTAGGTATGAGTGCAATGGGAAACGAAGCGCGCCAGGGAATTTTATCTTTAACGAKAAAGGATAAAAATGCTTTGTATGCTGCTTTTATGGATTATGTAGAAGGCGGTGGTCTATTTATTCCTACGCATAAAAAATACAACTTAGGCGACGAAGTATTCATGTTACTTAGTTTAATGGGTGAGACTGAACGAATTCCTGTTGCGGGTAAAATAATTTGGATTACCCCCGTTGGCGCTGAGGGCTCTAGGTCAAATGGGGTGGGCGTACAATTTAATGATCAAGATGGTGGCGCTGCGCGTGCTAAAATAGAAACCTATCTTGCCGGCACGTCGCAATCAGGTAGAACAACACATACAATGTAGTCTCTTAAGGTTACGAGTAAACAGCGGCCTTAATGGCCGTTTTTTTTAGGAAAAATTATGTTTATAGATTCACACTGTCATTTAGATCGAGTCGATTTGAAGCCTTATTCAAACGATGTTGGTGAGTACTTAGAAGCTACGCAGGCTGATTTACTAGATCATATGCTTTGCGTATCCATTAATTGGGAAGATTACCCCTCTATGCGAGATTTAACCGCAGGGTATTCTAAGATTTCGGTGTCTGTTGGTGTGCACCCGAACGAAGTAGAGGGTCATGACCCGAGTGTAGAAGACTTAATTGAAGTGGCTAAGCGAGATAATACAGTGGCCATTGGTGAGACGGGCTTGGATTATTACCGATTAGAAGGCGAGTCTGGTCTCGATTGTCAGCAGCAACGTTTTCGGAACCATATAAGAGCAGCTAAACAACTTAATCAACCGATTATTATTCATACGCGTGACGCAAAAGAAGACACGATTAGAATTATGCGAGAAGAAAGTGCAGGCGATGCGGGTGGCGTTCTGCATTGTTTTACAGAAGACTGGGAAATGGCAGAAAAAGCCCTAGACTTGGGGTTTTATATTTCATTTTCTGGAATTGTTACATTTAAAAATGCCAAGCAAGTACAAGAAGTCGCGCAGAAAGTTCCAGAGGATCGGTTTTTGATAGAAACGGACTCTCCATACTTAGCGCCAGTGCCGATGCGAGGTAAACCAAATTATCCTAATTACGTTAAATACGTGGCTGAAAAAATGGCTGAGTTACGGGGTATGCCGCTTAATAAAGTGGCGGAGATAAGCGCGCGTAATTACGACACGTTATTTAATCGTTAATTAAGCCGCTCTACGGCTTATCGTTTAAGTTCGGTAGTAGTTGCTTGATGCTTTCTAATACGTTGGTTTGTTTAGTTAACGAATTTTCCGCGTCTTTCAGTTGGCTAGAAATTTCTTTCTGGTGATTCTTCAAATCTTTAATGACTTGGGTTGCTAAAAAAAGTTCTTCATCTGCTTTAGTTTTATAAGGCTGAGAAAATCGATCTTTATATGCAGACAGTAAAGAACCTAGAACCTCATCGATTTCATGCTGACTTTTAGATTCGGAATTAATCAGCTTAATGATTTGTTGAATTGGCTCATGAAGCGGCTTATCGAATTGGCGCTGATAACGTGCAGACAATTTTGACTCTACATAAAGCAACTCATCTTCATCGTCTGTGAGTTGTGAAAACAGCTTAAGCATGATGGCGTCTAAGCCATTAATATCTTGTTTGTATTTCTTAAGATAGACTTGCTCAAGGGTTGTGACAACATCTCGAATTTCCTCTTGGGGGAAAGAGTTTTGTTCAAGGTAATTATAAAATTCTCGAACAGAAGAGCTTGATGAATCAAGCGCCTCTACAAGTTCCGTGCTTACGCTTTCTTCTTCTTTTATTTGGAATGGGTCGAGGGCTGTTAAGAATTTGAGTTTCTCATCGTCGGTTAAGTTGCCGGCAGATAATTGTTTTAGACAAAACTCAGACGCTTGCTGAAAATCAAGGGGCGTGGGTTCTTTGGTTTTCTCAACTTTAGGTGCAGGCTGGCTTGCAAAAGAGGGTGTTGTACTGTCAGGCAGCGCCGTCTCCACAATCTCCTGTATTGAATTTTGTTTTCGCCAAAAGTCACTAAAGGAATCAATAGGGCTTTCGTCTAGGTTTTTATCTAGCTCTAACGCGAGCTTATTAAAACATTGGGTTGCCTTAGAATCTGGGCTTAACAAAATGGCAGGGCATTGAAGCGTAACTGATGAAATCATTGTCTCGTCTGCTTGAATATACCCAATGTAGGAGATGCCAACATCAATGTATTTTTTTACCGCAGATTCGAACCGTTTATAGATGGATTTACTGTTTTCATAATCCATCGCCATATTCACTAAAATAAAAGCGTCTCTATCGTGATGTGTGCGTTTTAGTACTTTGAGGAGTGAAAAGGAGTCAGTGAGTGATGTGGGCTCCGGTGTAATAATGATAATAGAGAATTGGGACGCTCTAATAAAATCCAGAACATCATCTCCTATGCCAGCAGCGGTATCAATAATCAGGTAGTCAAACTCACTTTGTAGTTTGTCTAAAGCAGCCAGTAAGATGGCTTTTTGATCTTGGCTTAAGCGTGTGTATTCTGAAATACCGGTGGCGCCAGGAACAACTTTTAAGCCCCTTGGGCCATCGATAATAATTTCTTTTAGGCTTTTTTCACCTTTTAAAAGGTGTTGTAAAGTGAACTCCGGTTGTATCCCTAATAGGATGTTTATATTTGCTAGACTGGCGTCAGCATCAAAGACACATACTTTTTTATTTAAAGCCATGAGTGCAAGAGCCAAGTTTGTTGCTGTGCTCGATTTGCCTACGCCACCTTTACCACTGGTGATGGTTATAACCTTCGCTTTCGGTTTGTGTAACCCTTTAATACCTATATTACTGTACGCTAATTCCATTATAGTAATCGCTAAATTATAATTAAGTGTGGCCTGATAAATCGTCTTGATTCTATCAAAATTGCTAGCCCATAAGTTGAATAATTTATCTTAAAAAATACAAATGAAAACAAACTCATTACTGCACGGCGCGCACTGCTTTTTCGCTGGAATTAGCCTGATATTCCAACCTGGTTTGAGGCGTTTCGTTATTGTGCCATTGTTGATTAACCTTGTGTTGTTTGGCTTGGCGAGTTGGTTGCTTTGGCATTATCTATCAACTACTGTTGATTCGATGCTACCGAGTTGGCTAACGTGGCTGGCCTGGCTTATTCTTCCTGTCTTTATGCTCAGCGTTTTAACCATCGTTTATTACACGTTTACATTGCTGGCTAATATTATTGCGGCACCTTTTTATGGGCAATTAGCAAAAGCCGTTGAAGCAAGATTAAGGGGGCTATCATCGCTAGATGATGAGGTGACGTTAACGTTTAAATACGCGCTGCAGATGTTGAGTTCAGAATTGAGGAAATTGTGTTATTACCTACTGCGAGCAATTCCTTTGTTATTGCTATCACTCATCCCCGGTCTAAATGTCATCACGTTACCTTTGTGGATGCTTTTTAGCGCTTGGTTTTTAACGTTTGAATACACGGGCTACACGTTTGAAAATCACAAAATATTATTTGCGGAACAAAAAAGAATGATTAACCAGTCGCGATTCAGCAGTGTGATATTTGGATCGTGCAGTTTGGTGGCGACAACGATTCCTGTGATTAATTTGTTTGCGCCTGCTATTGCCGTTGCTGGATCGGCTAAGTTGCTCTACGAACGGGGTGATTTAGACTAGTTCAGCCTTTAAAATACCGTTTTCAACACCCATAACTTTACAGGTATTTATTTGGTTGGTTAGGCAGGATGACTCAGTACGAGTTGTTTTAACTCTGAAGTAATTGGGTGTGTAACCGGAGGTGGTTATGGAACCATCCTCATTCAGGTTTCGGCTTTCTTCCCAAAGTACGTCGACCGTCAAACCCACTAACAGCTCCATCGTGGATTTTTTTAGTGACTCAGCAATGAGATGAAGTTCTTTACTGCGTTGTTTCTTTATATCGTTAGCGACTTGTCCAGGCATGTTAGCCGCTTTTGTTCCATCGCGTGGTGAATAGGTGAAAATATGTAAATCACCGAATTTCATTTCTTCTACGAAATTAACCGTTTGTCGCCATTCTTCATCGGTTTCGCCAGGAAAACCAACGATGATATCTGAGGTGATATTGATACGAGGAATCAGCCGTCTTGCTTCAGCAACTAGCGCTTTAAATTCATCTGTTTTGCACCGGCGAGACATGCGCCTTAGTACAGAATCTGAGCCACTTTGCATCGGTAAATGCATATGTGGCATTAATCGAGTGTTAGCGAATAATGTAAGAAAATCAGCAGGTAAGTCCCACGGTTCGAGAGAACCCATGCGTATTCTCGGAATGCTAGTGCGTTCTAGAATGGTGGAAACGAGTTCGTGTAAATTGCTGTTGATATCACTTCCATAACCACCTAAGTGAACACCCGTAATGACTATTTCAGAAATACCTTGTTGATGAATGGTATTAATTTCATCAACGATATCATCAATCATTTTGCTTTGCTCGTCACCTCTGGCAATGGTAACGATACAAAAGCTGCAACGGTAACGGCAACCGTCTTGAACTTTTATAAACGCACGCTGACGGCCTCGGCTAAATAGAGCGACTTCGTTCGGCTCTGTGGCAATTATGGGCATAGTCTCCGCGCTTAATTGCTCTATGGTTAAATCAACCAATTGCTCTTTTTGTCGATTGTTGATAAGCAAATCAACGCCATCGAGCGACACGGTCTCGTCTTCATTTAATGTGGCATAGCAGCCGCTAACGACGAGTTTAGCTTTGGGATTTTTTTTATGAGTTTTACGAATAAGCTGACGTGACTTTCTAACGGCGCCTTGGGTAACGGCACAGGTGTTCAAGACAAGAATGTCGGGTGATTGATCTTCGTTTACTAATGCGTGGCCGCGCGCACTGAAATCATTTGCCCATGATTCTATTTCCGCCTCGTTGAGTCGGCAGCCTAACGTTTTAAGGTGTACGCGCATGTGGTGCTTATTAATGTAAAAACGCGCATTTTACGCTAATTGTGCTGTTTGCTGATGAAGTCTATGACTTTTTGTTGGCAGTCATCGGTATTTTCATGAAGGATGCCGTGTCGTCCGGAACTTATCCAGTGGTAATCAACGCTACTACTGCCTATACGGTTTAATATATCAGCCATACTGGATGGTTCGACGACGGGGTCATTGTCGGCCTGTATGAGTAAAGCTGGGCAAGTTAGTTTTTTTAATCGTAATTTCGTTTTATCGATTAAAACTAATAACTGATGAATAGATGCAATCGGAATGTTTTTATAATTTAAATGCGGGTGCTCAGGGTTGTTATCTTTAAACGGTAAGAAGCCGTCGTAGCCACTAAATTTTTGTATTAGTTTGTTGGCGGTAGCTGCAATTTTAACGAATTGAACTAAAGGGTCTTTAAATGAAACAGGTGTCGAACAGGCGATGACAGACCGTATTTTGTTATGCTTGTTTGAGGCGCACATCAGTGCCAATAAACTACCACTTGAAAACCCAACTAAATGTACATTTTCACTGTGACAATGTGCGATTTTTATACTTTGTCGAACGGACTGGCGCCAATCTTACCACGTTCGTTGATGCAAGTCCCACGGTGTGGTTCCATGTCCTTTGAGCCGACAGCCGATGACAAAATAGCCTAGGTTCTGAAGTTTAACGCCCAATTGTTTAAGTTCAGCAGGCGTTGAAAGTAAACCATGAATTAGCACAACACTGTGACCATTGGCATTCTTTGGTTTCAATAGATACGGTAGGCAACTTTCTTCATCTATTCGTTGTTGTTGATTAATTTCTAGGTGTTTATCATCTTGGAATTGGGCCAGGTCCCAATGGTATTCAAGTATTTCATCTTCTAATAAACTGTCCGCAAAAACACCTATATTTTTATCAACTTTAAACGCAAGGCTGGCCTTTATGGCTGATGTTAATTGGGGGATTACTGCCACTTCATTCGCATAGACAGCCATTGGGTTTTTATAACGTATGCTATCAAAATCGTGCTCAGTTCTAAGGTGTTCGGTAAAATGGTAAACGCCTGCTGAAGGCTTCAATAAATTTGCCGTATAAGCGCTTCGAAGAAACTGGTTAAAGGTTTCACTTTTGGTCATTATTAAATTTCTATAGATAGAAGGATTTTTAATCGTCCTATGTAAATGTAACGTCTTATCTTTTTGTAAGTGTTTAATGGCGAAGTAAATCAGCTGGTGCAACGTTCTTTTATTGATTTGAGATCTACCTTTATTAACGAAACGCATAATGAATGAGGCTGCAATATGGGCGATATTGATGGTGACGTTTTTGTATATCGCGTGCATATRATCATCGCGAATTTTGTTCGCATTACGTTGATAGCTTAGACGAAATAATACGTTATCCCATGCATCGTTATTTTTAACTTGATCGAATATATTGCTGAGCGATAAATCGGAATTTTTAATGAAGGCCTGAGTGATGGATGATTCTAACCTAGTCCAATAATCTTCAATGACGATGGGTGTGCCCATTTGGATATCCATGTCGGTATCCTTCATTAACAAATTACCTTCTATCAGCAATTCTTCTGATAATCGCTTGGGTAGTTTTTTGATAAAAAATTGAATACTGTCTTTTAAAGCATTTTCCCCAATTCTTAATGGGTAGAAGGTGATGTTACAGGGAATGATRGTGGTTGGTTTTTCGCAGGCGATAAGTAATTCGGCAGAACTCTTGAAGCCTAGTTCTTTGGCCCAAGATTCGTTTACGTGATGCTTGCCATTTTGGTTTAATTCGCGAACGGCTCGTTTGAAGATAGCCAATGCCAGCGCGATAACAGCGGGGCCTGTGTGATGTTTTCTACGTTGCCCATCAGATCGAGAATAAATTTTATATTGCCCTTTTTTATTGATGGAACGGCGGTCTTTAACTATGCCGCCCTCTGGGAAAACGACCAATTTGTGATTTTGTAAAATATCCATCGATGCTTGATACATCAATGAGTCTTCATCATTCGGTATAGCGCCTAAATTCATCAAATATTTGCCAAATAAATTATCCGCAAACAACTCTTTAGAAGCTATCGATCGTGAAAATAGTTGGGTTTTCTCATAGATTAAATATTGCGGTATAAATGCTTCGAATCGTGCAAAGTGGTTAAACAAAAAAATATCACCATCAAGCCAAATGGATTCATCTCCGTGCGTTTGAATATGAAGCTTAAAAACCTTGAATAAGGTTTTCATGGTGCGATAGGTCCAACGGTATGTGTCGGGATCTATTTTATATAGCTTTGATTGTGCGTTATTTTTTGAGTCGTTGCTCATGCTCGTGTTTTAATTAGCGCCTCAATATTTGAATACCAATAGTAATTCATTATGGTCGGCTTTACTCCAAAAAATAAAACAGTTTTACAGCGCTTAGAAACGGATGTGGTCCACGTTTGGCAACTTGACCTTCAATATCAAGTGAATGACGAGGCGGCTTCGATCTTAAGTGCTGAGGAACGGGCGAAGGTAGAGCGTTTGCGTGCTAAAGAACACAGACAGTTTGGCTTATCAATGCGCATGCAATTAAGACTATTGCTGTCTAGATATATTGGTGTTCAGCCTAGTGACATTGCTTTTTCAGAAGGTGAATTTGGCAAACCCTACCTGATTAATCCCCCTTTGTTTTTTAATGTTTCTCACACAGGTTCTAAAGCATTAGTGGCCATTAGTTTTATCGAGGAAATAGGCGTAGATATTGAGCAATTTAAAGTGCTTGATAATAGAGAAGGCATTGTTAAACGTCATTTCACCGGCGAAGAGAAGCAAGCCTGGTTAACTATTTCTGAAACTGAACGTAAGCAGGTGTTCTTTGATATATGGACGCGTAAAGAGGCGTTTATAAAAGCCACGGGTAGAGGGCTTGGCTTGGGTTTGTCACGTTGTGGGTTTAGTTTGACCAAGCCTTACGATTTGCTCGAATGTCCCAGTGACTATGGGCACCATTTGGAGTGGGCATGTATGACTATTGATATTGACAGTGAAACCAGTGCCAGTCTTATTCTTAAGGGTGCGCACTTCGAGCCTGTTATTTTTCAATTTGACCCTGAAAATCTTCCCTAATAGGTGTAATGACCTATAAAATAAACGACTTGAGATTTTTGCACGAGTCCATTTTCCGCGATGGCGGTGTTAAAAACAGGCTCAAAATGCTCATTTACACCCTGTAAACTGCGCTTTTTCGCCTCTTTTTGCCTCGCCTAAAGCGCCTACTGTTGGTGCCCTCACGAAAACTGGCTCTCGTGCAAAGATCTCAAATTGAATTTTCTCATTACCTTTAACCCAAGTGGCGCAGCATGACTGATTTCCCTAGAACGCTTGTCGAAGCGTTAGACAGTAACCTAGACGACAGTAAGTCCATTACCTACATAAGCGGTCAGGACTTAGAGCGAGAGGTGACATATCCAGCTCTAAAAAAACGGGCACTTGGCCTACTTCATCATATTCAGCAAAAAGGTGTTAAGGCCGGTGATGAGCTGATTATTCACCTTGCCGAAAATGAGCAATTTATTGATACTTTCTGGGCCTGCCAATATGGCGCGGTTGTGGCGGTACCAGTGGCTATTGGAACCAGTGATGGACACCGGCAAAAAGTGTTTAATGTGTTTGATAAACTATTATCTGCATACATTGCAACGACCACCAAAGCTCTGCAGCGCTTGAAAGTTTACGCAGAAGATCAAAATATACTGCCTGCCTACGAGGTGATTGCAAAAGGTGCAATCTTGTTGGATCGGATTGAAGCGTTTGACCAAGTTGGCGAGCGTGCAGAAATTGACCCCGAGCAAACAGCATTTATTCAATTTTCATCAGGTTCAACCGGAGACCCTAAAGGGGTGGTGTTAACGCATAAAAACTTGGTGACTAACCTATTCGGTATTATTGAATGCAGCTCTTTTGATCACAATGACAGTTTCTTTAGTTGGATGCCGCTAACCCATGATTTGGGTATTATTGGTTTCCACTTAACCCCGCTATTTGTGAATATTAATCAATACATGATGCCGACAGAGTTGTTTGTTCGTCGGCCTAACTTGTGGCTTGAAAAATCCAGCGAAAAGAAGGCGACGATTCTATCTTCACCAAACTTTGGTTATAAGCATGTATTAAAACGGTTTAAACCAGAAACGCAAGAATCATTGGATTTATCGCATGTACGCATATTGTTCAACGGCGCGGAGCCTATCTCTGCAGATTTATGCCGTGAATTTAATGCGGTAATGAAGCCGTTCGGTTTGTCAGAAACCGCCATGTTTACCGTGTATGGATTAGCTGAGGCGTGTTTAGTGGTCAGCTTCCCTAACGTAGCGCAACCGCTGTCAACTATTCATGTGCTAAGAAGCTCTCTGGTAGAAGGTCAGCCTGCGGATATTATTGCATCACCCGAGAGCCAGAGTATTGAGCTGGTTCGTTTGGGTTACGCCATTACAGGCACGCAGATGCTGATTGTTGGGGAAAATAACAAATCGGTTGTTGATAATGTGATTGGTCGTGTACTTATTAAAGGCGATAACGTAACGAAGGGTTATTACCTTGAAGAGGAATTAAACCACGCACTTATTACTGATGACGGTTGGTTGGATACCGGTGATCAAGGCCTGATTAATGATGGCCAGTTAGTTATAACGGGGCGAACCAAAGACTTGATTATCGTCAATGGCCAAAATTATTATGCGCCTGATTTGGAATCCGTTTGCGAGAATGTAAAAGGTATCGACCTAGGTAAGGTGATTGTTTGCGGTATTCGAGATGCTAAAGAAGCGGTTGATGAATTAGTTGTTTTTGTACTGTATAGAGGCGAATTGGAAGATTTTTTCCAAATGACCATTGATGTACGCAGAGAACTTAACGAAAAGTCCGGCCTGGATGTTGCCCATGTTTTACCTATTAGAGCCGTTCCTAAAACCACCAGTGGCAAAGTTCAACGCTTTGCTTTAGCTGATCAGTTTATTAAAGGTGAGTTCGCTGAAAGGGTGGCTGCATTAACCGAACTATCTGAAACAAGAGTGGCTGAGGGCGACAATTCAGCAGCTTTAGCAGCAGGAACACCTGTTGAGCGCCTGCTGTTGGAAATTTGTAATACAGTCGTCTCTAATCAAAAAATCGGCGTAAAAGACAATATTTTTGAAATGGGAACCAGCTCGTTAAAGCTGGCGCAAATACATGAAAAAATAGATGAAGCTTATCCCGATATAGTGGATATGGCTGATTTTTTTGATTACCCCACGATAGAAGAGTTAGCCGGGTTTATTGCGTTAAAAATAAAAAGCTAAATTGGAAACGTTTTCTTAATATTTAAATAAATCTACACCTTTGAGAAGCCGATTTACTTAGTCGTAAATTCCGCGTTTACGTTTCCATTTTCGGTTGGACCACATCCAATCTTCTGGGGCGTCTAAAATCATTTTTTCTGTTGCTTGAGCGTATTTCTCGGTAATTTCATAACCTTCTTTTTTATATGGAGGCGTGGCTAATTCTTCAAAGTACACTTCGTAATGGCCCAAGCTTAAGCGCTTCATGCCGACAAATATAACCGGGTATTTTGTCAGCTGAACAATCTTCTGCGCACCCACAGCAAAAGAACTTTCTTGATTTAAGAATGTTGTCCAATATTTTTCTTCCTTACGCACGGGTGATTGGTCTGCCACCATGGCAAAGCCCCGTAGTTCTTTACGACGCTGCATTATTTCCATCAATGCGTTTTTGTTTGGAATAGGGCGAGCATCAAAACGTGACCTTGATTTCTTCATATGCTCGTCTGCAGCCAAATCATGTAGCGGCTTGTACACAACGTCAATAGGGAACGACAGTTGTAAACTGCAGCCTGCAAGCATCCATTTTCACGCCTCATTTCCTACAACACACAACGGAAAAGTGTCCAAGCAGGTGCTCACTACCCACGCTTGTA
>JAESRY010000077.1 GCA_016764415.1 Cycloclasticus sp.
AAAGATAAGCCGCCCAGCAAGCGTTTTTTATGGCTGATGATGTGGGTGTATTTTTGTGGTGGTTTTGGCTTTGTTATTAGCGCAACGTATATTGTGGCCATTGTGGAAGGTCAAGCGGCGTTGCAAGGCCAAGGTGAGGTGGCATTTCTTATTTTGGGTTTATGCGCCGCACCTGCTTGTATTATTTGGGACCGAGTGTCTCGGAAAATAGGGGTGCTGAATGCCTTGCTATTTGCGTATTTAATTCATGCCATAGGCATTGTTCTTCCTGCATTGGCTGATGGCTTATGGTTCGCAATGCTCAGTGCCTGTTTGTACGGTTTTACCTTCGTTGGAATAGTCAGTATTGTTTTGACCATGGCGGGACGTTTTTATCCAACGAAACCTGCAAAATTAATGGGTACATTGACGATGAGCTACGGTGTTCCACAAGTTATCGCGCCTACCATTGCGGGCTACCTGGCGAGTATGTCGGGTCATTATTCAGCATCTTTATATATGGCGAGTGGTTTCGTTTTGATAGGGTTTTTTACTATTTTGGCGATTAAAAAGTTATCAAGTGATGTTGCTTTGCTTGAATTGAAATAATAAACCAAAGGCATTTAATTGTGACAGTATTAAAATTAATGCTGGAGCCATTGGTTAACGATACTTAAGTCGTTTTTTGACAAGGTTCCAGCCGTTTTCTTCAAGTTGAGAATATTCAGAATATAATTATTTTTCGCTTCGGTCAGTTGTAATTCAATACGCGATACATTGCTTTGTGCGTCTAGTACATCAACGATGGTACGCGTCCCAACTTCAAGTCCAGCTTCGCTTGCCTTTAATGAACTTTGATTAGAAATAAGCGCCTGCTTTAGCGCTTTAATACGCTGGGCGCTGCTTGTTACACCTCTGAACGCATCGCGCGTTTCCCGCAATGTTGAACGCTGGAGTGCTTCTAATTGGTCAAGCGTTTGCTGATGATTAAATGCTGCTTGTTGGGTTAAAGAACGAGTTTTCCCGCCCTTGAAAATGGGTAGCTTCAGTTCTACGCCAAGCGCATCTGACTCATTTCTAAAACCAGTTCCAAAACTACCGCCACCGGTTTCGCTGTAGTTATGTGCAGCAACTATGTCAATCGTTGGGTAGTGGCCTGAACGGTGGATGCTAATTTGTTTTTTGGCGATGGCGACATCCAATCGTGCCATTTCAAGTGTTAGGTTTTGTTGTGCGGCGGATGCTTCCCATACATCAATATTATTAGGCTCAGGAGGCGATAAAGGGAATGTGGTTTCAAGAGGGGCTAAGTCACCGGTTGGCGTTTGAATGATTTCTCTCAGAGCTTCATGTTTGGAATAAACATTGTTTTGTGCCGAAATTTGCGTGGCTACGGATAAGTCGTAACGCGCTTGTGCATCGTGCATATCTGTAATGGCGACCACGCCAACATCAAAACGTATTTTGGCTTGTTCTAATTGCCTGGAAAATGCTTTTACGTCTTTATCTGCAACCGTGAGTGTCGCGTGCGCCTGAATCGTATCGAGGTAGCGCTCAGTTAAACGAATAATGAGGCTTTGTTCGGCGAGGAGATATTCAACTTCGGCTTTAGACACCAGCTGTTTGGCTTGGCGATAGTTAACGATACGCGCCCAATTAAATAAGGGTTGCCTTAACGTGATTGAAAACCCTTCAGTACGAAACTGTGAGGTTGATTTTCCTCCGCCGGAGAAACTGCTTTCGCTTTCTTGTCTTTCATCACTGCTTGAAGCCGATAGGTCGATAGAGGGCAGTAAATCAGCCAGTGCTTGGGGTGATATTTCTTTTGATGAAAGTAGCTGATTGTATGCGGCGTGTAGCTCGGCATCGTGTTCGCTGGCTAATTCAAAGCTGTAGATGAGGTCAAGTTGTTGAGCCCCGCAGCTGGCGCTAACGCCCAGTAGAAAGATACTTGCTAATAGTTTGTTTAAAAAAGTCGTGTACTGCATGGTTATAGTCTCTAGTGTTTATTTGCGACCTTCAGCGTGAATGTAACCGGGCCGTCATTACATAAGGAGACTTGCATATTAGCACCAAACCTCCCTGAGGAGACGATTGAGTGTTTTTCTTTTGCGTATTCAACGGCAAAGTTAAATAAGGGCTCTGCACCGGAGGGTGCGGCGGCTGGCGTGAAGCTCGGTCTGGTACCTTTTGTCGTATCAGCGGCTAATGTGAATTGGGGGATGAGTAGTAAACCACCGTCAATATCGTTTAAACTGAGGCTCATTTTGTCGCGTTCATCTGCAAACACGCGGTAGCTTAAAATGCGGTCGATGAGTCGTTTTACCTCTAGCTCACTGTCACCTCTTTCAATGGCAAGTAACGCGACGATACCTTGCTGTACTTCGCCAATGATTTGCTTGTCGACGCTAACGGTAGCGTGCGTGACGCGCTGGATAACCGTTAACATGCCGTTGGCTTTGCTAATTGTTGAAAAAGCATATTGTAGCTGTCAGTAATCACGTCTAGAGAGAAAGCGGCATTTGCTGTGCTGGGGTTCGGCGTGATGAAAACAGGCGTGCTACCAATTTCCCATGTTTGCATTCCCCAGTCGATAGGGTGCTTTTCTTCGCAGCCATATTGCACATATTTTTGACAGGTTAATTTGCCGTGGAACCAAATCATACGCGGTTTAAGTTGCTGTATTAACTCTCTCAAGCGCTCGCTTCCTGTTCGGTAATCAAGGGCGTTTAAATCTTTACAGCCAGCTGTCGGGCGTTTTACCAGGTCAGTAAAGCCAATGTGGTATTGATCACGCATTTGTTCGCAGCTTTCTAAACTAGGTGTTAATGGCGACTCAAAGTAATCGCAAGCATTGAGCGCCTTCCAAAAGCGGTTTCTGGGGTTTGCAAAATAAAACCCAGCTTTAACCGAAGGCAGAGAGGGATTTAGGCCAATGGATAAAATATTGAGTGAGTCGCCTAAAAGGTCTGGCAGTGTCTCCATCGTTTAGTAGGTGGGCATGTCGTTATCTACGCTAGTTGCCCACGCATGGACGCCGCCACTTAGGTTGGTAACGTGGCTAAAGCCATTGTCTAGTAAAAATTGAGCGACTTGTTGGCTGCGCATGCCGTGATGACAAATGGTCACAATCATTTCGTCTTTGGGGAGTTGGTCTAATTGATTTGGAATGCTCTGCATTGGCATGAGCATGCTGTTGTCGATGTGGCAATACTCGTATTCGTTGGGTTCTCGAACGTCTAATAATAACGGTTTTTTATCATCAGATTGCAGAAGTGAATTTAGTTCGATGGCGGATATTATGTGCATCTTATTTAGCGCTTTTAATGTGAAAAGAATTATAGCAGCCTGTGATAAAATAAAATTTCTTAGTCATTTACGCGCAATATATAAAGAGGTTGATATGAGTGCTATTCCAGAAGAGTTCCAAAAAAGAACAGAAGCAATGCAGGCGGCGGCGATTGAGCCTTTGCCAAATTCAACAAAAATTTATATTAAAGGTTCGCGTGATGATATCAACGTGCCGATGCGCAAAATTAGCTTGTCTGATACGCCCTCAAGCCTTGGCGCGGAGGAAAATCCAGATGTGTATGTGTACGACTGCTCTGGCGTTTATACCGACCCAACAGCGGATATCAATTTACGTAAAGGCTTGCCCGATATGCGCGCTCCTTGGATCTCAGACAGAGATGATACTGAATTATTGGAAGGGCCTACGTCTAAATTCGGCCAATTACGTCAAAGTGATCCAGAACTAGCCAGCTTACGGTTTGAGCATATTCACGCGCCTCGCCGTGCCAAAGCAGGTGCGAATGTAAGCCAAATGCACTATGCAAAAAAAGGAATTATTACGCCAGAAATGGAATACGTAGCGATTCGTGAAAACATGAAGCGTTCGGAAATAAATGCAGAACAGCATCCGGGTGAATCGTTTGGTGCGAGTATTCCTGATGAGATAACAGCAGAATTTGTACGTGATGAAATTGCACGTGGCAGAGCTATTATTCCCGCGAATATTAACCATCCAGAAGTTGAGCCGATGATTATTGGTCGTAACTTTTTGGTAAAGATTAACGGCAATTTGGGTAACTCGGCTGTCACTTCTTCTATTGAAGAAGAAGTGGATAAAATGGTGTGGGGTATCCGTTGGGGTGCCGACACGATTATGGATTTATCTACGGGTAAAAACATTCACGAAACACGTGAGTGGATTTTACGTAACTCACCGGTTCCGATTGGCACAGTGCCTATTTACCAAGCCTTAGAAAAAGTGAATGGTAAGGCAGAAAACCTTACGTGGGCTATTTTCCGCGATACATTAATAGAACAAGCAGAGCAAGGCGTGGATTATTTCACGATTCATGCGGGAGTTTTATTGCGCTACGTGCCAATGACGGCAAAACGTACCACGGGGATTGTTTCCCGCGGCGGCTCTATCATGGCGAAATGGTGCTTGGCGCATCATGAAGAGAATTTCCTGTATACGCATTTTGAAGATATTTGCGAGATTATGAAGGCCTACGATGTGTCGTTCTCACTAGGTGATGGTTTGCGTCCAGGTTCATTGGCTGATGCTAACGATGAAGCGCAATTTGGCGAATTGGAAACACTGGGCGAGTTGACTAAAATAGCATGGAAGCACGATATACAAACGATGATTGAAGGTCCAGGTCATGTGCCGATGCATATGATTAAAGAAAACATGGATAAGCAGTTGGAATGCTGTGATGAAGCGCCGTTTTACACGCTTGGCCCATTAACCACAGATATCGCACCTGGTTATGACCACATTACATCTGGCATTGGTGCGGCGATGATTGGCTGGTTTGGTTGTGCAATGTTGTGTTACGTCACACCTAAAGAGCATTTGGGTTTGCCGAATAAAGAAGATGTTCGCGTTGGCATTATTACCTACAAAATTGCGGCGCATGCAGCGGACTTGGCAAAGGGGCATCCCGGCGCACAAATTCGCGACAATGCCTTATCAAAAGCCCGTTTTGAATTCCGTTGGGAAGATCAATTTAATTTAGGTTTAGACCCGGATCGTGCGCGTGAATATCATGACGAAACGCTGCCTAAAGACTCTGCGAAAGTTGCTCATTTTTGTTCTATGTGCGGCCCACATTTCTGTTCAATGAAAATCAGTCAAGATGTGCGTGAATATGCAGCTAAAAACGACATTAAAGCCGAAGATGCTCTAGCAAAAGGCATGGCGGATAAAGCAGGAGAATTTACCAGTAAGGGTGCACAAATATACCGTAAGGTTTAATGCGACATTAGCTGTATAGCATTAATGTGTTTGCCTTAACTGTACGATGGTTAATACTCTACTCGAAACTGATCTGTCCCTTCATCTATAAGGGTAGGTCTTGCTTGGCAGCATTTTTGAACCAGTAAATAGCATCAGAAAAATCGCTGTTTTGACGCTTAGCTTGAGTATATAAAAGTGTGCCTAACTTATTCTGTTTGTCGGCGTCGCCAGCATCGGCCTCTACGCGTAATTTGTTTTCAATGTCATTACTAACCGAGGATTCGAATTTGCTAAATGGCGAAATGACGCCAAGCCAAGTCAGCAAGCTGATGGCGATAATGAATAGAAAAAAAACCGGTAAATACTTTTTGTAAAACTTCTAGGAACTTCATTTAATTTGAAAGTTGTATTTTTGTTGTGTAGGTTATCATAACGTATGTTTGAAATAGACCCGTTACTCAAACCCGTCATTGTAGGGACTGTGCTGGCCCTGTTATGGGTTATGGAGGCCTTGTATCCAATGTTTAAGTTTAAAGGCGGTCGTTTAAAGCACGATGCGTCTAATATCGCGATGGGTGTATTGAACGCTGTACTGGCTGGTTTTATTTTTGCCGGTTTAGTGTTGAGTGTAACGATTTGGGCAAGTGACAATAACGTTGGCTTATTAAACTGGCTTGAGTTTGGCCCTGTAACAGAGGTGCTATTAGGTTTGCTTATCTTTGATTGTTGGCAATATTGGTGGCATAGGATTAATCATCTTGTCCCTTTTTTCTGGCGCTTTCATGCAGTTCATCATTCTGATGCGGCTATGGATGCAAGTTCCGCAGTGCGGTTTCATACGGTAGAAATAATGTTTTCCAGCATTATTAGGTTGTTAATACTGCCGTTAATTGGATTAAGTATTGAGCACTTGCTTATATATGAGCTGTTCTTGCTTCCTGTTATTTTGTTTCACCACAGTAATATTGCAGTTCCGGCAAAGTTGGATAAGGTGCTAAGGACTTTTATAGTCACTCCACGAATCCATTGGGTGCATCATTCGCATATTCAAAAAGAAACGGATTCTAACTACGCCAGTTTATTGTCTGTCTGGGACAGGCTGTTTGGCAGTTACTGCTTAAGAGATGATCCGCAAAACATCCGATTAGGACTGGGCGATAAGTTTGACGAAACGCCATGGAACAGTTTTGTTGGTTTATTAAAGCAGCCCTTTAATAAACGCTTATACAAACGAGATTGATATTAATCGTTTAGATTGAGTTGTCATTTAATTTATTCTGGACTTTTCGTTCCGAAATATCTATATTAATGTTTAAATACTTTCAATAGAGGAACTTAGGTGGCCAGAACACGCGAATTTGATGAGCAGAAAGCGCTGAAAAAAGCGATGACGCTTTTTCGTAGGCAAGGATACAAAGCGACCTCATTAGCGGCCTTACTTAAAACGATGGGCTTAAGCCGTAGTAGTTTTTATGAAACGTTTGGAAGTAAACGTGAATTGTTTTTATCCACGTTAGAGCTTTTTGGTAAAACGGGTGCAATATACAATTTTGTAGATTCAAACTCAGCTGAACCTGCCAAGCTTATGTTCGCTCAAATTTTTGCGCGAGTAGTAGCGAGTGCGATTGAGGGGCAAGGTGGTTGTATGTTTGGTAATTGCGCTATTGAATTTGCTACGTCAGACAAGGAAGTCTCTGATCAAATTAGCCAGGGGCTGTCTGAACTGGAAAGTTTGTTTATTGCCTTGATTGAAGCTGGGCAAGCTAAAGGGGACGTGGCAAAAGATAAAGATGTAAAGGCTATCGCTGCGCACCTAATGGCGACATTTTACGGAATACAAACCATGGCAAAGGCGGGTGTGGAGTTGAGTACATTGAAACCGGTCATTGCTCAAACGTTACGGCAACTAGATTAAAAAAATTTACCATTAAAAGAACGTTCGTTCCATAATATTATTACAGGAGTTATTTATGCTTAAGTTATATCAATTTAAAAGATCGTGGGGCGTGCCTAATTTAGGGCAGTTTAATGTAAAAGTAGAGACATATTTAAGAATGCTAGACATCCCTTACAAGATAGTGGAAACACTGCCGTTAAAGGCCCCGAAGGGAAAATTACCGTATATAGAAGATGGTGCAGTAACAGTGGCTGATTCAAGTTTTATTATTGAACACTTGAAGGATAAATATGGCGCTAAGTTAGATGCTAGCTTGAACGAAAAAGAGCGTGCGGTTGCGGTCGCAATACAGCGCCTATTAGAGGATCACCTATATTGGGTTGGGATGTATGCTCGCTGGCAATATACAGATGAAAATTGGCAGATAAATAAAAAGGCGATATTTGGTGTTATGCCTCCATTGATACGTGATATGGCGGCCTTTGYGTACAGACGGCTCATTATGAAACAGATTCATGGGCAAGGAATGGCTCGGCATACGCAAGAAGAAATTTTCCATTTAGGTAAGGTTGATATAGATGCGCTATCGGCATTTTTAGAAGATAAAAACTATTTTATGGGCGATAACTATACGAGCGTTGATGCAAGTGCATTTGGAGTGTTGGTAAATACGCTATACACACCAATAGAGTCACCGGTTAAAGAATACGCTCGCAATAAAACAAACTTAGTGGATTATTGCAGGAGAATGATGGATAAGTTTTATCCTGAGTTGGAACCATTACCAAACGGATAAGAGAAAAGTTGTGGTATTAGGCGCGGCGACTAACAGTGGCCAACCAAGGTTGTTGCGCAATAGGTTTACCTTCGGGGCGGTAATAGTGATGAAGTAATTCAAATCCTGCGCGTTCTAAAAGTTCACGAAAAGTATCAAGCTCCATATAGTAGCCATAGCGTTGGCCATTATAGCCTTCAGAGTCCCCACGGGGGTTAGAGGTGAATAAGACACCACCTGGCTTTAAACAATTGAATAGTTTCAATAATACGTTCGATAGCTCGATACGTGGCACATGGAAAAGCGAAGCGTTAGCAAAAACGCCGTCAAATTGCCCGCTTGATAATGTCATGTTCACAAATGAATCGTTAATGGTAGGGCAGCCGCTATGCTTTGACGCCATATCACAAAATCTTTTTGAACCGTCCAGTCCCGTCGGATTATGACCGAGTGACTTGAAATGCAGAAGATCACGACCAGGGCCACAACCTAAATCGAGGATATCTAGACCTTTCTTTTTGGGTAACGCATCTAAAAAGGAATCGATATTTTGCGAAACATCATGATCTTTGGTGCCAGCCCAAAAGGAATCGGCATTATTGTCATAATGTGCAATGGTCAGTGTCTCTTTGTTAACAGTATCGTCCATGTTTTTATGATACTAAGGACTTATAGTTAAATGTCAATCAAGCAATCAAGCGAATTTAAATGATTAGCGTTAAAATAATCAAATGGATATTACACATATATTAGATGGGCTCAATGACGCTCAACGCGACGCAGTTAGCACACCAGAAAAGGCGGCGTTAATTCTTGCAGGAGCTGGCAGTGGTAAAACGCGGGTATTGGTTCATCGCGTTGCATGGTTAATGCAAGTTGAAGGCGTGTCACCATTTGGTATTTTAGCGGTAACGTTTACTAATAAAGCTGCGGGCGAAATGCGCGAACGTGTTCAATCGATGCTCAAAACCCCAGTGGCCGGCATGTGGATTGGTACATTTCATGGTATTGCTCATCGCTTACTAAGAATGCACTCACAAGAGTTGGGTTTGCCCGATGCATTTCAAGTATTGGACTCGGATGACCAGTTCCGGATGATTAAACGCTTACTAAAATCAATGAACGTAGATGATTCTCGTTGGCCGCCGCGTCAGGTGCAATGGTTTATTAATGCACAAAAAGACGAAGGTAAACGGGCTGCGCATATAGCGCCTTCAGGCGATCATTTCGAACAGAAAATGTTAGAAATTTATGCTGAATATGAGCGCGGATGCCAGCGCTCAGGCCTCGTTGATTTTGCCGAACTATTGTTACGCGCTCATGAATTACTGCGTGATAACGATGACGTGCGTAAACATTATCAAGAACGTTTCAAACATGTGTTGGTGGATGAGTTTCAGGACACTAATACCATTCAGTACGCGTGGCTACGCTTATTAACGCAGGAAAATGAAAATTTGTATGTGGTGGGTGATGATGACCAATCTATTTACGGGTGGCGAGGCGCGAAGATCGAAAACATTCACCGTTTCCAAAAAGACTATGCGGATCACAAGGTTGTTCGGTTAGAACAAAACTACCGCTCCACTAGCATCATTTTACAAGCAGCCAATGCCGTTATTGTTAATAACGAAGGGCGAATGGGTAAAAAGCTGTGGACAGATGGCGAAGAGGGAGAATTAATTTCATTGTATTCAGGCTACAACGACCAAGACGAAGCACGGTTTGTGGTGGATAGAATTAAAGATTGGGCGAGTAATGGCCATGCACGTGCAGAGGCGGCCATTTTGTACCGGTCGAATGCGCAATCTCGTTTGTTTGAAGAGTATTTGATGTCAGCGGGCATTCCTTATCGCGTTTATGGCGGACATCGATTTTTTGAGCGGATGGAAATTAAAAATGCGCTTGCTTATATGCAGTTGGCGACGCATCACGAAAATGATGCAGCGTTTGAACGTATTGTTAATACTCCGACACGCGGCTTAGGCAATCGCACGTTAGACATTATACGAGAGCAAGCCCGCGCGAATGATTTAAGCCTTTGGCGAACCGCGATTAAATTGTGTGAAGGTACCGAGTTAAGCGGTAGAGCGCTTAATGCATTAAGTGGTTTTATATCTCTTATCCGACAGCTGATGATAGACATGGGGTCGATGACCTTGCATGAGAAAGTTGAACAGGTGATTAGCCGATCGGGTTTAATTGAGCACCATAAAAAAGAGAAAGGCGAGAAGGGCGAAGCGCGCGTAGAAAACTTAGAAGAGCTGAGTAACGCAGCCAGACAATTTTCATATGAGACTGAATCAGACGAAAACCTTAGCGAGCTGGATTCATTTTTAGCACATGCGGCGTTAGAAGCGGGTGATGCGCAGGGCGATAAATTTGAAGACTGTGTGCAGTTGATGACATTGCATTCAGCTAAAGGCCTGGAGTTTCCCTTGGTGTTTATGACGGGAATGGAAGAAGGTTTGTTTCCAAGCCATCGCTCGGTTGATGACGTAAGCAAACTAGAAGAAGAGCGCCGTTTAGCGTACGTAGGAATCACACGTGCAAAGGAACAATTATATTTAACCTATGCGGAATCTCGCCGATTACACGGGCAAGAAAACTATCCCATGCCATCACGTTTCATACGAGAAGTACCTAGCGAATTAATGCAGGAAGTACGCTTAGGCGCGCGCGTGGCAAGGCCGGTCACTCATAGCCACAGTATCGGTTTTACAGAACAGTCGTCTGGCGGTTTCAAAATGGGACAACAGGTAGTGCATGCCAAATTTGGTGAAGGCGTTGTGTTGAACCAAGAAGGCAGTGGTGCTCAGGCAAGGTTGCAAGTTAATTTTTCATCTGTCGGCAGTAAATGGCTCATGTTAGCCTATGCAAAATTAGACGCCATATAAGGAGGCTATTCATGAATAAAACGATAATCGGGCTGTTATTGATGTTGTTATCTCCAATGCTTTCAGCAACCGATAAACACCAGTCAATTTTGTTTAGCGAGCCTCAACAAGTCACAGGGAATGTTTGGTCAGCCATTGGTGCAACGGCGCCACCCACTTACGAAAATTCTGGTCACAATAATAATTTAACCTTCATCATCACCTCTGAAGGTGTTGTGGTTATTAATGCTGGTGACAATTACTTATTGGCTAAATCGTTACATCACGCGATTAAGAAAATAACCGATCAGGCAGTTAAATACGTGGTGCTTGAAAATGGCCAAGGGCATGCCGTACTGGGTTCAAACTATTGGAAAGAGCAAGGTGTACCGATTATTGCTCATATTGAAACCAAACAAGAGCTTGAAGCGCATGGTGCAGATAGCTTTGACAGAATGAAGAAAGGCCGTAAAGACAAAGCGCAGGGTACAAAATTGATGTTACCCGATGAAACGTTCGACGATAAAAGGGTTATTGAACTGGGCGCAGAGCGGATTGAAATTTTGCACCTAGGGCCATCACATAGCCCCGGTGACGTGATTGTTTGGCTACCAAACCAATCGCTGGTTATTGCAGGCGATATGGCCTTCCATAAACGCTTGTTGCCCGTTATGGAGCATACCGATACCGCAGCTTGGCTAGAAACGTGGGAAAAATTTGCGGCATTAAAGGCAAAAATTATTATACCTGGTCACGGCGGGCCAACAAATATGCAAGAAGTGACCAAATACACGCATGATTACTTGGTCTATATGCGCGAAAAAATCAGTGCGTTATTAGACAATGATGGAACGTTGCACGAAGCAACGTCGATAGACCAATCGGCGTACAAACATTTAGACGTATTTGATGAATTAGCGTTACGTAACGCCAGCACCATGTTTCGTCAAATGGAGTTTGAATAAGCCCGATTTAGAACAACAGATTCAACGCTAGAAGAACGAAAACAAACGCAGCCATTCGGTTAAGCATTAACTGAATATGAGGTGAACTTTTTAAACGTTGTTGTAATGCCCCGCCCATATAAGCGATGCCGATAAAAATACACAGTGCGATAACGGCAAATAGAACGCCCAATATAAATGCATCTGCGGCATAAGAACTTGAATCAGCGGGAATAAATTGCGGTAAAAACGCTAAAAAGAACAGCAAAAGCTTTGGGTTTGTACTGCTCATAATAATACCGCGCTGGTATAAGGCAAAATGAGATAACGTTAGCGAGGCATCGGTAGTTACAGGTTTGGCGCTATAGGCCTGATACGCAAGATAAAGAAAATAGCCAGCGCCAAATAGTTTCAGTGCGCTAAAAGCCCAAGACGATTGGAGAATAACGGTAACACCCAGAGCAACTAATGTCGTGTGGAAAATTAAGCCCGTGCATAAGCCAAGCGTAACGATAACCCCCGCTTTTTTACCGTGTAAAGCAGACTGGGTTAGTACAAATACATTATCAGGCCCAGGAGCAAGGTCTAGGGCTATCGAAGCCAGTATGAAAAGTGAAAGAGCTTCAACTGACATATTATTAAGTTAACTATTTGTTAGGGGTGGTGAGACTGCAAACCTCGAAGCATTTTTAAGCAATACGAATTAAGACTCTCGCCTTTTCTTAGCGCATCAATGCTTAATTGCTC
>JAESRY010000009.1 GCA_016764415.1 Cycloclasticus sp.
ACAAAAGATCAACTTAATGATATAGAAGATTTCTTTCCATTTGTTTGGGCAGATTTATCAATTGGAAAAAAATGATAAGTTATTTAATATCAAAAAATATTTCTAAAGAAAAAATACCTATCCGTCCAGTAAAAGGACAAATGATTTGTTTTCCACCCAGCGACATCCCAAACCCCTGCATGGTGATGGATGAAGACCGTTACATTATCCCAAGAAAAGACGGCCGTATTGTTGTGGGTAGCACACGAGAAAACACTGGGTTTGATGCATCCACCACCGAATCAGCCTTTGCTGAACTGCGTGATTTTGCTCGGCAACTGTATCCCGCCTTGGCAAACGTCGAACCCGATGCCCATTGGGCAGGCTTGCGCCCTTCGTCACCCGACAGCATTCCCTATATATGCCGTGCAGAGCCGTTTACTAACCTGAGTTTAAATGCTGGGCATTACCGCAACGGCATTGTTACCGCGCCCGCCAGCGCAACATTAATGGCTGATATAGTACTCAATAGAACAGCGAACATAGACAGCACGCCCTATCAATTGGTGCGCTAATACTGGCAAAACCCTGTGCTATAATTCTTCGCACATTTATGAACACACACGCCAAACAACCAAAGCAACTCTCTATCGACACATTATTGATAGAAAGTGACATCACTCCGACTCAACAACGGCTTGAAATTGCACGCTTTTTATTCGGCAAACAACAACACGTAAGCGCCGATCAAATTCTAAATAGCATCAATCAAGGCCAGCACCCTGTGTCTAAAGCCACTGTGTACAACACCCTTGGCCTGTTCGCGAGTAAAGGGTTATTACGCGAAGTGATTATTGATCCTAACAAAGTGTTCTACGATACCAACACAGAAAAACATCACCACTTCTATAATACAGATACCTGCGATTTAACGGATATCAACAGTGACGACATCACCATTAGCCAGCTCCCAAACCTTCCTAAAGGAACGGATATTCAAAGCGTTGATGTGATTATCAAAGTAAAAAACCAGTAGCCCCAACGCCGATGTAGCTCAGGTGGTAGAGCGGCTCATTCGTAATGAGTAGGTCAGTGGTTCGAATCCACTGCATAACATGTAGATTGACACCAAACCCTATAACATGATGAAATTGACACTTATCTTAAGAAAGGTGGTTTATGGGTTATAAGAATGTTAATCATAATCGACGACTGATAATCATAGGTGTGGCGAGCAATTTGTTTGCTGAAGTCGCCGCACCTAACATGAATAGGCGTGCCAACTCAACAGTTGCAGCCGTCGTGATAATACTACCTACAAACCCGCGCTTTACCAATAATGGAATTCGTCCACAATGGTCAAGGTGAGCATGTGTCAATAACAGAAAATCAATGCTAGAAGGCTCAAAACCAAAGTCCTCCTTATTTTCTTCAACTAACTCCCTGCCACCTTGGTATAACCCACAATCAATTAAAATGCGTTTCCCTGCACATTCAATCMAGYRSCAWGAAMNNNTRAYAYYTTSRTYAGNCMCCMTKMAANNATAKNTWKYWTTASWYCMYMWYCAAATARRYAKWWTTACATCAGAAAAAAAWNACCTAATACCGATTCARGCAAAAAGACTTTTGATAAATAAGCGCTTCCTAGAGCTAAGGTATATCTACTGAGCTTATCTTAAAAACAAAACAATTAGACCACTACTAATTRTTATCTGTAACCCAAAAATTGTAGCTGCAATCAGCAATGCTTTTTTTCCATTTTTGATAATTCCATCAAACGCAATCTTTAAACCAATTCCTGACATGGCCACGATAAGTGCGTAATGGCTCATTGTACTTACTACATTAACTTGCTCTTGGTTAAGTAGACCAAATGTTTGGATTAGTGAGAAACTAAAAAAACCAACAACAAATAGAGGGATTCTATAAGCAACCTTTATACCCTCWTTTGTTTTCATATTTACTCTCGAAAATACAAAAATCAATATCAAAATCACAGGAGCAAGCAATAAAATTCTTACCATTTTAACAATGGTTGCGGCCTCACCCGTTGGTTGACTTACTGAGAAACTTGCCGCTAAAACTTGCCCCACTGCTTGCAGCGTATTACCAATTAAAACACCTGCATTAAGGTCAGATAAATGTAATAGGTAGTGGCCAATAAATGGAAGGAGAAAGATTCCAATAGTCCCTAAAAAATTCACAATGGCAATAGATAAGCCAACCTGCTCATCATTCGCACCTAYTATATCTTTGGTAGCAGCAATTGCTGAACTGCCACAAATACCATTCCCTAAACCAAGTAGTAATGAAAATCGYCTATCAAAACCAAACCACTTTGCAAATATTAAAGATGAAAAAATTGTAACGCCCATTGTAAACACAATCATTAAAATAGTCGTATAGCCTAATTCTCGTAGAATTGAAAAATTGAGCTGAATACCTAGCAATGCAATGGCAATGGACAGCAAATATTTTTCGCTATAGTTAATCCCTGACTTAAAGTGCGCGCCGAGATTCAGCGCATTACCAATGATAATGCCAAGTATGATAGCTAACGTAATCGAGCCTATGGGAATATACACGGATAGCCATAATGCCAAAAMACCTATAAGGCTACAAAGAATAAYACCAGGAATACCAACAATAATTGCTTTCATAAGGACTAATGTATATACAAGGCAAAACCACCTAGCCTAAGACTGCTAACTAGGCGGGGTATATAGGTCTGAATAGAATGATGTCGRACTTAAAGCATGATTGTTTATTAATGTGTTAGCGACAGCTTCTACCATTGCTGGTGAACCAGCAGAGTAGGCTTCCCACTTAGACATGTTTTCTGGCATTAGTCGCTCTACAATTTCAGTCACTAGTCCAGTATGASCGCCCCAGTCCTCCTGATGAGATAAAGCAGGATGATAATGAAAGTTTGAATATTTAGCGGCTAGTTTATGCATATAGTCCGATTCCAATAGTTCATTTTCTTCACGACACCCTAAGAAATAATGGATYTCGCGCCGATGRATTTGATCTGTTTCATCWAGAAAATGTATCATAGACCGAATGTAGCTTGCACCAGAAGCACCCGCTACAAAAATGATGTCTTGCATAGAGTTATTGCGAAGATAAGCCGTCCCCATTGGCATTTTAAACTTGACATCATCACCCACTTTTAAAGAAAACATGTAAGAAGACCCTGAGCCAGGCTGCCCTTCTTGCACCAATAGCTCTACCTCACTTTTTCTATTTGGTGATGACGCAATCGAATAATATGACGGCTTATCCGCATCCGGGCGACTAATTGCCAAGTACTGGCCTGCTTTAAATTCAACCTCATCCGGCTTTATAAGCTTTATCCTAATAAGTAAAATGTTTTTAGATATATGCGTTGATAAAACAACCTTTCCACTGCATAGTTCTTCCATTCAAYTCCCCAAAATCCAGCACTATTTCATTTTAACTATTACGATACGCTTACGAATAGATCTTCAGGGGAATATTTCCGCGTAATAACCCCTTGGTCGTAACAAGCCTTAATCATCTCTTCAATAGGCTGCAAATTTTCTTCTAAGCCATACTGGTCTGGAAATAGCTTATTTTTAAACAAAAAGTCCGTTTCAATRCCTAAATGCACATCCTTTAAAGCATCTTCTTGGTGATAACGTTGCCTTGCTATTTTTAATGCATCAAACAATTGTTGCGGCAATTCAGGAAATTTCTTTACCGTTTCCTGCCTGATGGTGACCAATGTGTTAATAGGCATTATACCGCCAGCATCTAACCACTCTTGTAGCATCGGATACGGGTCAGAAAATAGACGCTCAGTTTTATCCGTAAGAGGAGGGCCGGCAGCAGGCGCAAAAAAAGCATCTAGAAGCCCATCATCAAGCGCAGCAACAACTTGCGGATTCGTCCCAGCTGTTTCTAAGCCAGTAAATTCAGAAATTCTTTCAATCATAAACCGAGAGTCTTTGGGGTAATTAAGACCTTTTAAGAAAAGGTCTTCGTCATCCTCAACCCAAATAACCTTCTCAATATCCACCCCATGATAGTTTTTCAACAGGTGTTTTAGCCAAACAGCGGGATTGTATCCAAAACCAATAACCCCAACTCGCTTCCCTTCCAAATCTTTAGGTGTTTGAATATTTGCCTGCTTAGATACAACTGCACCTAATTGAGGAAAAAACCGACTAGGGAATGCGGGGATAGCCGTTAAAGGCACACCTTGATCTTTAGCGATCAAATAATGTGAAAAAGCCTGCTCACCAATATCCCACGGTAAGCTMGTTACCATTCGGTTGAAACCAACCCACGGATGCTCACCTACATCAGGAAATTCCAAAGTAAAGTCTGGCAATGTTACTTCCTGTTGGTGCAGGTACAAAGTATCGTAGCGATGGCCTAGTGCRGCCGTTACAGTCTGTTTTGTCATGTTAAAAAAGTATTGAAATGGCACGTGGCAACAAGGATTGATCCAATATTACCTTACGTTGTGAAATTTTTAGCTCGCCGTTAACGCGTTTAAGTGTGTCTAGACGATAACCATAAAAGCTAAATTCTATTGTTTCTAAACGCGATCCAGACACGTAAATATTACAACGAACATTGAATGTATCTACATCGATCGGATTGACCATCACATTACTCACATTATGCCGTGTACGGGTACGGGGCATTTCTGCGTGCGCCATGCCAGTGCCCAAGCGTGCAATACGAAGRCCTAGGCTTTCTTTATTATCAACCATCAAAGGTATATCGTTAAYCCCACCAACACCTTCTTGTTCGTTATCCAAGGTTTCACGAATCGGCACAAAATATTGCGTGTCATCGGTAAATAGGTCTAGCCATTCGGCATATTTACCGTCRTCCAACAAACTCGCTTCCAAATATAAAAATTGTTCTACATCATGTTGCAACTTGATTGAGGTGTCAGAACTCATGATGCACCTCCTTTCAACATATTTTCTTTCCACGTTTGGTAAAAATTACGCTGACAGTGTTCAGAYATACGTGGCCCCACGTCACCGGGTAATTTGTTTTGCACGGCTTCATCTACCTTCATACCCAAACCTATTTGATAGTTAAACTGGCTACGTTGTGCAATAACGCCTCGTGTTGCTTCAGTTACTTGTTCAAAGTTCTCAGARTCATCTTGTCCAAATGCCCCCGCAGCAGATTGCACGTGGGTAAAGCGCGCTTTGGCAATTTGTTTTAGGTGCTCGGGGGCGCCCGTGTCAATCAGCAACATTTGCCACACTTCCATTTTCTCTGGCCCTTTAGGGTGCCACCAATACAAACCAAYAGGCCAAAGTGCGCTAAAGTCATTCAGTGAAAARTTAGGAAAAATATTACCGTGGCCRAAGGCGTATAAATCCGCCTGCGTTTTAGACAATGTTTTTTGAAGTTTTTCTGCTGAAGCTTTGACGTAAGCAACTGCATCGGGACCAAATTCTTCAGCTGCAGCCAAATCGGCCTGATAGACACTACCACCCAACGTAATATCGCCAATACCATGACCGTGTGGAAACGCAACGGTATTACTCGGAAATTCTRCGTAGTCTTCTGACACTATACCTAGCTTCATATACGAACCGTGCGTCCATGGCACGTGATAATCATCGCCTGCAAAATTATCTGCAGGAATTTTCCAGTTTSCCGCACATTCATAGCGCTGCCGTCCGGGTACAATTTCTAATTCACCCAACGCTCTGTCTATAAAAATATCGAGATAAAAGCGTAAGTCACCCAAAAAGTCATTTAATGAAACACAAGACTCATCCCAACAGCCAAAAATAAACCCACGGTAACTTTCCAAGCGAGGGATTTTAACCAAGCCCCATTCTTTTCGATCAAATGAATCGGGGTACACTTTATCTTGATAAGGCACAGCCACCAAATCGCCTTTAGGATCATASGTCCAACCATGATAAATACAGGTAAAAGAACGTGCATTRCCAGAATCTAAGCGACAAACCTTCATCCCACGGTGTAAACATGAGTTTAAAAAACCGTTAATTTCACCATCTCTATCACGGGTAATAATAACYGGGTCTTCCCCCATATATTGGGTGAAGAAATCACCGTTGTTTTTCAATTGYGATTCGTGCCCTAAGAACAACCAATTTTTAGTAAAAACTTTATCTAATTCGCTGCGATAAATCGCGTTATCAGTAAAAATTTTTCTATTAATTAGGCCTTCCTCTGCGTTTACACAGCTATCAACTAATTCATCAAYMKRTYGAKAYAWRSTTWSMKYSTNATSAYTMWCYMYWWWWKGWTKRNCAMMRNTRGTNTCGKSTGNTAGYMAWYAKTGKCYAMWCYCWYKKTTKTWCMAMTCYWCARRRTMWTRWAATGTCATGGTTCGGGCATTACGCCAGAAACGATCAATCGCATACTTCTTAGACGTTGCACGAGCACCACATACTTGAAATGCTTGAGAGCCAACTTCGATAGCCACATCAGTAGAAAATGATTTTGCCTCAGCAATTCGAATCGCGGCTTCTCCTCGATCCAACATACCTCGCTCAACTAAAATAACTGCTTCATTCGCCCGGTTAATCAGCGTACGCATAGCGCTTACTTGCGTTTTCATCTTGCCAATTGTGCGTTGTATAAACGGGTCATCAACCGCTTTCTGTATGCCTGATAATATCCAAGGGCGAGTTTTGGTACGCGCGTAATCAATGGCTTCGTTCAACGCACCTTCGGCCATGCCTGCGTGTAGCGCACAAAATGCGCTTTGATAGTACAGCGCCCACATCGAAGGCTCTAGCTGCATAATGCCGCCTGGCTCACCCAAAATATCTGCACTTGGTATAAACACATCTTTAAATGTGATGCTTTGACTGGAAGTTTGGCGTTGTCCCATATTGTCCCAATCTTTGTTTTGTTGCACACCTTCTTGGTTGCTCGGCACCATCATAATCATCACGCCTTCGACTAAGCTAGGCGCACCTTCCAGTACCGCAAATGTCATGATGTAATCAGATTCACCGCTGCCACTACAAAATAGCTTGTTACCGTTTAGTAAATAACCACCCTCAGTCGGGGTCATCTTGCAGCTCCAATCCATCACATGCTGGCCGTGCTCACTGGCTGCTACACCAAAGCGCTTACCGTTTTGTACAGCCTCGGTCATATAACGTTTTGTTTGTTCCTCATTACCTAAAAATGGAATCGATTTAAGCCCCACAGAGTGAACAAATAAAATATGGGCCGTTGAGCTGTTCCAAATAGCAATTTCTCGAATCGCATCGTTAGCAACAGCAGAGTTTACACCCATGCCACCAAACTCAACAGGCGCTTCTAGACCCAAAAGACCTGCATCCCTAATCGCATCCATATCTTCCTTTGGGTGCGCCCCTGTCAGATCACCCTCAACGGCACGAGAGCAAATACCCTCTTTTAAACTCTCCACAGTTTTACGAAGCTCATCACCCATCGTGATGGGGAATTGCGTTTGTTGTGAATAACTACTCATATTTCTCTCCTGCTTTATTAATTTTATAAATTTGAAGGTTTAACCATTAGTTTTTTACTTTCAACATATAACGTTCTGAGTAAACTATAACTTTTATTTTCAATAAATACAGTATAATAAGATGCTTATATTACGTTTTTTTCAACCACGTGACTCTTGTCATTTTAAACAACCAAATTAAGAAAAATTTATATAAAACAATGGACAAAAGCTTTTTTAGGCACAGGTCTTAGCCGTTGTTTTAGATAATATTTATCCAAAACAGGCTCTCAGAAATCAACTAAATTTGCATAACTGTGTGCAATATTATTAGCTTCGTTATTTATCGGCACGCAAATAAATTGAGCCGAAAACCCGAATGCTGTCGCATCAAAAGTGCTTGGCTCATTACCAAAGAAATATTCCTTACCACCTAACGTATGAGATAGAGCTGATAACGTTCGATCAGTTAGTGCTAAAACCTACTTTTTAGAATACCCGCCCATACCTTGGTTGTATAAGTTTTTAAGACCTCTTTACGAGCAACTATGGGAACAGGCAATACTTAAAGGAAAAGACGAAGATGAAAAGTATGCCTTTTTAATATAGCTCCACCTATCATTTAAAGCCCAGATAGCGTTTTAATATCAATAACATTCATGTTCTAAATAAAAGAGTTAAGTCACTATTCTCCCGTCAAAACCCAAGCATCTTTACTTGAGGCAAACATTTTTTCTTTCCAGTCATCGCATAAGGGAATAACCACTTCTGTCGTAACACCTGACAAATATTGGCGAGTATCTATATAATAATACTCAATAAGCCCATCTATCGTACCTCCTTGGATGATAGGCATGTCCAATGCTTCAAGAGCTGGCAATAAGGCATCAAATTCTTCTTTCGAACACATCGATGGAAAAAAGTGATGCACGCCTTCACCCTGTTCTTTTAGAAAGTCATCATAAACACATTTATCTGTTTCTGGAGTAATAAGCTCTAAAGCAAAATTTCCAACTCGTCCTACATGGTTATTGTATTTGTGGTAAACCTTTTTGCCGAAATACGTGGTGTCACTCATGGTTACATCAGACTCAATCTTAAATTCAATCCAATCGGTCATGCCTAATAAATGAGTAAGGCCTGCCTTCGTTGCATCTCTATCTTTACAAACGACCCCAAGGTGCAGCATGGAAGCTGTTGGCAATAACTTTGGCCCGAGTAAGCCTAGGTCAATATCAAGCACTTCGTCAGGAACAATACAGGCTTTCCAGTTATCGATTTTCGGGCAGGTGATCTCAAACATGACATTCGACACCATTGAACGGGTATCCAATAAATAAACATCAGCAGCCTCATAAATAGTACCACTTTGGCGAATACTCACCCCCAGCTCATCCAATATGGGGTTTAACGCCTTAATACCTGCCACGCTGGATTGGGTTAAATTAACGTGATGCACTCCCTCACCTACTGTATCTAGCATGTGTTGATAACTGGATGAGCCATCAATGGGCTGAATTAATTCAATGCCTAAATCATTATTTCGACCCACAACGCGAATATAACGGTGCTCAATAGCCTTGCCCTCAAACGTTGCATTGGATAGATGATTACCATCATAACGAAATATTTCCCAATGGCTGATACCAAAAAAACGTGCGTAATGTGAAATAACTTGGCGATAATCACGCACTACAATAGATGTGGTATACCAACCATCAATAGGTATATTTAAAGACATTAATAACTCCTCATTATTTTTTTATGACTTACTCAAAAGTAAAGTCTTCGCCCATTTGCGCAATTTGCGCATAGGTCGGCGGCGCAACCACCTCAAGAAACATCCCACCTAGTTGTTCACGCGTATCTAAATAGAACAATTCAACAACACCGGGGATATTGCAATAATTACCCACTTTAACGCCTTCGCTGGTGTATTTTCGAACCAGTTCGAGCGGATTTGGGTGCGATAAATCACCAACATGCTGCATACCATCGCCATGTTCATTAACAAAGTCTGCAAAAACAGTTTGTCCAGATACAGGCTGGCACAGTTCTATTAAGGTATCTCCCATTCTGGCGAAGGCTGATATCCAAACAAAATCTGCCGGTTTACCGTAGTATTCAGCTGTTTCCATCATCTCGGATGAAATTTCCATTACTCGCCACGTTTTTAAACCCATTAAATTGGCATAACCTTTTGCCGTTTCTTTCCAATCTTTCACAGCCATTGCTACATGGTTGATGGGCCCAAGTCGAACACCTAAATCTTTCACTATCGTCTCCTGTTTATGTTTTTTTATTGTTCGCTAAACTGTCTTCTACGGTGCCATTCATATGAGGCCCGAGCACTTCGTTAGCCGCTTTCAAGCCTAAAACAAGTGCCGGTGCACCAATATAAAAAACCGTCTGAAATAGTGCTTCGATAATTTGTTTAGGACTTAAACCGCCATGCAAAGCTACGCGCATATGATCTTTCAACGGCCCTTCTCGCCCTAAGGCCAAATCTGTGCCCATCAAAATAAGCGCCCGTTGCTTTAAATCTAGGCCTTCTCGTTCATAGAGCGCGCCCCATGTTTTAGAAAAGATATAACCCAACTCCTCACCAAATAAAGAGTTATCGAGTAACGACTCAATATGCGCTGCATCGTCCTCACCCAGCACCTGCTTCAYTAAATTTAGGCCATTTTTAAAGTCTTCTCCTTCACGGGAAAATGGAAAGCCATCACCATATTTATTTTCTGAGCTACTCACTGATATTCCTCTTTTAAATTAAAAAGCTAAGGTCATAAATTTCACCATCACAATTAAGCAACACAACTTTTTTATACGTCATTTTCCACTCGCCATCGTGTTTAACCAACCGGTGTTCACAATTAGCCGCCAGCGTTTGTAATGGATAAAACCTATCTTGCCGATTTGAACGGTATTCATGCAAGGTGAGATAAGACTCGATCACCACCTCGTTAGCCACTGTCTTAACTCTGACATTATTAACCGTATGCAATGTACGAGAGCCAGGAATTTGTGCATGGCAAGCACCACTTTGAATTCTTTTAATGCGCTCGTCTAACAATTCCATGTCATCATATAAAATGGAAACGTGCTTTTTGGGATCAATATCAGGATCTCGACTATAGGGCAGCCAATACAAGGCATCGTCGGTAAACAACTGTTGCCAGTCCTGCAATTTACCTTGATCTAATAACATCGCCTCAGCAAATAAGAAATCTTCCGCCTCTGCTCGGGTCATCTGCACATCGTTACTAACACTCACTTTTTCACCCCTACTTTCATTAAGCGCCGATACTCAAAGTAAGGGGCCCGTTGTTGAGTTTCCTGAGTATGACCCCCAAAGCGCCGACCTTTTTCATCTATCTGTTCAGACTTGATACCACGATTAAATAACACCCATGGCACCATAGGGGCTTTCATTCCCTGACCTGCTCTATCGAACATTGCATAATCATCAGGGCCACCAAAAGCAGCTGGACTGTAAAAGAATTCATGCTCACGCACTCGACGAGTGTTAATTTCATCGGGCACTTCTTTGAGCAGTGTGTGATACATACGTACTTCAGTTTTATCCGTCCCCATCGGGCGAATGACGCGGAATTGATATTCCAGCAAGGCTAAATTTGGGAAAATGACTAAGTTAAAACGATGACGTAAGACATCCATAGCGCGTTCTTTACCATGTTTTTCAATCATTAAATCAATGTATTCAGCCGGCCAACGTTTATAAACCGCCTCATCGGGCAAACTATAAACCTCTAGTAGGTTGTTACCATAACCCGCATCTAAACCTTTGGTCCCATACCCTTGATAATTAGGTGGCATACCCATTTTTCTAATCATAATATCAAAGGCTGTCGAGTGCGTGACCGGTGCATGGTAACCTTCCACACTGCCTTCGGTTTGTATTTTCCAGTTAGCATGATAGTAATGTTTATTAACCCCACTTTGGCCAACAACAATTTCACCAATAGATGAAAAGTCCATATACATATCAATATATTCTTTGATACCACTTAATTTTTCATCTAAGGTGATATCGGGCACTTCCAATAAAGAGGCAAAAATAATACCGCGATAACTGTCGACTTTTTTTGCTGAAACTAGACCTAAACTTTTGTGATCAAGCTCGCCCTCGTTATAACCTCTAGGCATAGAAACTGCCAACAACTCACCGTCTAGGCCAAATTCCCAGCCATGATATTGACAAATAAAACTGGGCACATTACCTTTTTCCAACGGACAAACTGCCACACCGCGATGCGTACAGCGGTTAATAACAACATTAATCGAATGATCGTTACCTCGGGTAACAATAACGGGAACATCCCCCATAAAGGTAGTTTTAAAATCACCCGGATTGGGTATTTCGCTTTCATGCGCCACATAAATCCACGACCGATAAAAAATTCTTTCCATCTCATCGTCATATACACCTTGGTCTGTATAAAGACTGACATGCGTGCGATCTATTTGGGCTAATTCCTCATAGTTTCGTTCTTGCTTCATTGTTTCCTCCCCGGTAAACACAACGTTCAATTTTTATACAATACAAACTAACAAAGTTTTATCATTTCCGCAGTTGCCGTTCGGTTAATTCAGCTGAAAAAATGTTATTCAGCCTTTAAGGAAAGCAATTGTTAACGAATTAAACGACTCTGCATGTTCCCACTGAGCCCAATGACCACATTCTGGAAACACATGAAGCTGAGCATCTGGCATGTAATTAATTAATTTCCAGCCATGATCAATGGGCACAAAACGGTCATCACGTCCCCAAGTCACTAATGTTTTTGCCTTAATGTCAACTAACCTAGCCGATACGTCCCATGCCGTTAATGGTACTTTTTTAAATGATTCCACAAAGTTTTTCAAATGTTGAAGGTTACCTTGTATATTTGCCCAGCGGCCACCCGTGCTCAAACACATCATGGGTCTGCTGTTGGAGTTAAAGGACGACAACGTCT
>JAESRY010000078.1 GCA_016764415.1 Cycloclasticus sp.
TGTTATTCTCGAGCCACTGGTACAAGGCGCGGGCGGCATGAGATTTTATAGCATCGCCTACCTTAAAAAAGTTCGTAATTTATGCGATGAATATGACGTATTACTTATTCTGGACGAAATCGCTACCGGTTTTGGACGCACGGGTACGTTATTCGCCTACGAACAAGCCGATATCGCGCCCGACATCTTATGTCTAGGCAAAGCCCTAACTGGCGGCTACATGACCTTAGCAGCCACTCTATGTTCAAGCAGAGTCACCAATACCATCGGCGAAGGCGAATATCCCACTTTAATGCACGGCCCAACGTTTATGGCCAACCCACTCGCTTGTTCGGTTGCTAATGCCAGCCTTGAGCTATTACTGAACTCCCCATGGCAACAACGCGTTAACACAATTGAACGGCAGTTAATGATTGAATTGGAACAGTGCAAGTCGCTAGGTTCCGTAAAAGATGTACGTGTAAAAGGCGCCATTGGAGTGATTGAGCTACACAAACCCATCGATATTCATTGGATGCAGCCACGCTTTGTAGAGCTTGGCGTTTGGGTTAGGCCGTTTTCAAATTTGGTTTATGTTATGCCGCCTTATATTATTGAGAAGGAAGACTTAGCTTGTGTGACATCGGCTATGTATCAGGTGGTATCCGAGATACGTTAGTTCGTTGGTATCCCTTTATCGTGTTAAAAGCCTGAATTATTTCAGAATAGTGAGCGCGTTGTTTGAGCTTAGCGAGTTTAGCGCTCACCTGAAATACTTCAGACTTTTACGATTAGGGCGCCTTTTTCTTTGGTTCCTTTCTTTTGGGCGAACAAAAGAAAGGAACACTCGCGGTAGCGTAAATAATAAAGATATTCTCTCATTAGCAACGTTATATTCTTTATTCGTTTTTACATTACCAAACTCTTCAACCCAAAATCTCAATCTTTTTCAAAATCCTACCAAAGATATAGCTCGTTACAAACATTAAAATACTATACGTTACCGCAGGAATCATCATCGTGCTGTTTCCAATAAGTGTACCGGCTATCAACAATGCTAAGGTTCCATTTTGAATTCCTACTTCGTAGCTTATTGATATAGTTTGCTTTTTTGGAAGGCGAAAGAATTTTCCCAAAAAATAACCTAAAGTTAATACGCAAACATTTAAGCATAAGGTTGCCGCGCCCGTCTGCATAAAGAAACTAACCATCTGCTCTTTGTTTTTCAAGATAATCGCTAATACGATTAAAAATAAAAAGACCACTGAAAACACACGAATAACAGGCTCTGTTTTCTCCGCCAGATTTTGCCACTTTGACAACATAAACATTCCGATTGTCACAGGAATTACCGTGATAATTAGCAATTGAATGATGGTTTTTAATAACGGTAACTCAAACGTATTTGCTGAACCCAAAAAATATTCCATTGCCAATAATGTGAACAAAGGAATGGTGAAGGGTGTAACAAGGCTTACAACGGCCGTTAAACTGATAGATAAAGCGACATCGCCTTTTGCCAAATGGGTAAACATATTTGAAGTTGCCCCACCCGGCGCAAATGAAATAATCATTAACCCGACGGCCAACTCTGGAGGTAACTTAAAAGCAATGGCAATGAGTAACGCAATTAAGGGTAAGGCTAGCATTTGAGCTGATATCCCAATCACAGCGGCTTTGGGCTGTTTTAAAACACGCGCAAAGTCAGCAAGGCGCAAAGACAGGCCCATGCCAAACATAATGACCGACAGTGATACAGGAAGAATAACAGTGATGAGTACGCCTGCTTCCATGATAAATCCTTAGAATGTTGTTAAAAACCCTTCGCGCTGGTTACTTGAATATTGTGCCGTAGATATTCTTCCGTAAGCCGAAGGCTAAAGCTCACTACTTCCCCACCAACGGCGGATGAAAAAGCACTTGCACCGTCACCCCTTCAGGGTCATAACAATAAAAACCCTTCGCGCCATCGCGGTGTTTACGTGGTTTCGTTTTTATCTTAACGTCGTGATGCTGTAAAAACTCGAACCAATCATCCACGTCTTCCTCGCAATCAAGAAAAAAGCCAATATGATCCAACTTAGGCACACCGGCCTCATCACCCGTTACCACGTGCAAGGCCAGGTTATCATTACCATTGGTTAAATAAACATTCTGCGCATCGGGTCGCCACTCAACCGCCATACCCATTAAATCTACGTAAAAATATTCAGCCGCCTGAAGGTCTTTTACATTTAAGGCAATATGCCTTAAACCAATCGTTGGCTTAGGTCGCTTCATTCGTCGATATTAATGATTTCATAATCATGGGTAATGTCGACAGCTTTGCTCAACATAATTGATGCCGAACAGTACTTTTCAGCTGACAAATTAACCGCTCTAGCCACTGCCTTATCGCTCAGGCCTTTACCTGTGATGATGAAATGCACATGTATCTTAGTAAATATTGCTGGCACTGCATCAGCGCGATCAGCATGAATTTCTGCCACACAACCCGTCACATTCTGACGCGCCTTGTCCAAAATCATTTTTACATCAAACGCTGTACAACCACCCATGCCGGCAAGCAATGTTTCCATCGGGCGCAGCCCTAAATTCTTACCGCCATTTTCCGGCGCACCATCCATCACTACCGTATGTCCACTGCCAGATTCTGCCATAAACATGGCGTTATCAACCCACTTTATTCGAACATCCATCGCTTTACCCCTACGCATAATTAGCCGCAAAGAATAGCAATAAAAGCGCCTCGCGTCATTTTCTATATTTCTGCTACACTTCAAAGCATGAGCAAGCAAAAGCCTATTCTAAATTTTTCCGGCATGTCAGATGAAACCTTCGCTCGTTTCATTAGTTTTTGTCATCGCCACGAATACCCGAATAAAACGAATATCATCCAACCCGGTGATGATGTCGATACATTATTTTATTTTATTGAAGGGTCTGCTTATGTTCGCGTAGATGAAGTTGATGGTCACGAATTCATCGTCGCTAATTTAAGCCGTGGCGCCTTCATTGGTGAGGCAGGTTTTTTTGAGCCTAATGGTAAACGAGAAAAACGTGATGTGTACGTGCAAACGTGTTCACCTTGCCAACTCGCTGGTATTAGCTATGACCGACTAAATTCTTTGTTAAAGAATGAACTGAAAGAGCAAAGCAACGAGATACTGACTGCCTTAGGCCGTCAATTAGCCAAAAGGCTCTTGCAAACCAGCCGAAAAGCAGGGCATTTGGCTTTCTTAGATGTTAGTGGTCGTGTTGCTCGCACGCTTATTGATTTAACCGAAACACCTGAGGCCATGACCCACCCCGAGGGCATGCAAATTAGAATTACCCGTCAAGATATTGGCCGCATGGTAGGTTGCTCTCGTGAAATGGCTGGCCGTGTTTTAAAGTCCATGGGCGAAGAAGGGCTTATTGTAGTGAGCGGTAAAACAATTCTTATTAAAGGCGAACGCTAAGAAACACCCCTTAAGCCATTAGTTTTTTTAATGCCTCGCCCGGGTCATCGCAACGCATAAATGCCTCGCCAATCAAAAACGTATTGACCTCGTGCCCTCGTAACATGGCAATATCATCCCTTTTATGTAAACCGCTTTCACTCACCACAATCACATCACTTGGAATGTTATCAAGCAAATCAACCGTGGTTTGCAACGACGTTTCAAACGTCCGTAAGTTTCTATTGTTAATGCCGACTAACACCAAATCGAGTTTTAACGCCCGCTCTAATTCGTTCGCATCATGCACTTCAACCAACACATCCATGCCCAGTTCGATAGCCAGTTGATACAGCGATTGCAAAGCCTCGTCGTCCAACGCGGCAACAATCAATAGWATGCAATCCGCCCCCAACGCACGTGCTTCATACACCTGATATGAGTCAATAATAAAATCTTTTCGGATAACCGGTAACGCACACGCTGCTCTAGCTTCTTTTAGATATTCTTCTGCGCCTTGGAAAAAATCTTTATCCGTTAAGACGGACAAACAAGCTGCACCACCTTCTTCATAGCTTTTTGCTATCTCTGATGGCACAAAATTCTCTCGAAGCAAGCCTTTGCTCGGCGACGCCTTTTTAACCTCGGCAATAACCGCTGCTTCTCCGTCGCTTAATTTACGCTTAATCGCACTAACAAACCCACGAACAGCTGATGCTGTCTTTGCTTGCGTTTTTAATTCTTCAATAGATGTCACAGCAGAACGCTCAGCAATCTCTTCTCGCTTTCTGGCTAGAATCTTTTTTAAAACATCCGGTGTGTCAGTCATTGTTAACGCTCTGCGTTTGCGCACTTAAGGCGCCAATTTTTTGTAATGCTGCACCGGAAGCTATCGCGCTTTTCGCCAAATCAACACCGGCTTTTAAGCTCCCTGCTTTACCACACACATAAATCGCGGCACCCGCATTTAGCGCAATCATATCCGCCGCTTTTTTCCCTGCTTCTGTCGCCTGGTCACCCAATGCATCGTTAATCAAATCTAATGATTCCTGCGCACTATCAACGGTTAAGCCAATCAAGCTTTGGCTAGCAATACCTAACTCTTCTGGCGTAACGCTATACTCGGTCACCTCACCATTTTTCAGCTCTGCCACGTGCGTTGACGTTGCCAAACTGATTTCATCCGAGCCATCTTGTGCATGCACTACCATCACGTGTTCACTGCCAAGCCGTTGCAGTACATTAGCAATTGGCTGACACAAGGCTTTATTGAACACACCAATTACTTGAGCTTTAACGCCGGCAGGATTAGTCATCGGGCCGAGCAAATTAAAAATGGTTCGTTGCGCCAGCTCTTTACGTGGGCCGATAGCATATTTCATGGCGCTATGGTGCGCCGGTGCGAACATAAAACCTACGCCAATAGCATTCACGCACTCTTCAACTTGTTGCGGCGTTATCGCCAAATTAACMCCCGCCGCTTCAAGTAAATCGGCACTGCCAGTAGAGCTAGAAACGGAGCGATTACCGTGCTTTGCCACTCGCCCACCTGCTGCTGCCACCACAAAAGCACTCGCGGTTGATACGTTGAACAAATCCGAGCCATCGCCACCCGTACCACAGGTATCCACTAAAAAATCACCGCTCACGTGCACTTTAGACGCCAATTCTCGCATCACAATAGCCGCACCTTCAATCTCATCCAGCGACTCGCCTTTCATTCTTAAGGCCACTAAGAATCCACCAATTTGTGCATCTGTCGCATCGCCTCGCATAATTTGACGCATCACAGCCGTCATGTCTGCCGTGGACAAATCCTGATGATTAATTGCCGCGCTAAGCGCTTGTTTAATATCCATCGTTTAGCTCTTATTTAAAAAGTTTTGTAACAAGTCATGGCCGTGTTCAGTCAAGATTGATTCTGGGTGAAACTGCACACCTTCTATATCTAATTCGCGGTGTTTCAAGCCCATAATCTCATCGATCTTTCCATCCGCCGTTTCAGTCCATGCGGTCACTTCCAAGCAGTCAGGCAACGAATCCTTTTCTACCACCAATGAGTGATAACGCGTCGCCTTGAACGGGTTACTGAGGCCGGCAAACACACCTGTATTATTGTGGTGCATATCGGATGTTTTACCGTGCATAATCTCACCCGCATGCACTATTTTTCCACCAAACACTTCGCCCATACTTTGGTGTCCTAAACAGACACCCAAAATAGGCACAGTACCGGCCATTTCTTTAATCAACTCAAGCGAGATGCCGGCTTGGCTTGGCGTACATGGCCCCGGAGAAATAACTAATTTATCAGGATGCATTGCAATGACGTCATCAACACTTACTTGGTCATTTCGTATCACCTGAACATCAGCGCCCAATTCAGCAAAATATTGAACCAAGTTGTAGGTGAACGAATCGTAATTATCAATCATCACTAACTTACACGTAGACATTAGCTTTCACCTTCCATTAGCCCACGTTGCGCCATCGCCACTGCTTTGAAAATCGCACGCCCTTTGTTCATTGTTTCCGCCCATTCATTTTCAGGCACCGAATCATGCACAATGCCCGCGCCGGCTTGAATATTAAGTTTGCCATCTTTTATTACCGCTGTGCGAATCGCGATGGCAGTGTCTAAATTACCTGACCACGACAAGTAACCCACCGCGCCAGAATAAATACCCCGTTTGACAGGTTCTAACTCATCAATAATTTGCATTGCCCGAATTTTTGGTGCTCCACTTACTGTGCCGGCAGGAAAAGTCGCTTCCAATACATCAACCGCATCTAGTCCTGGCTGTAATTCACCCGTCACGTTCGACACGATATGCATCACGTGCGAATAACGCTCAATGACCATTTTATCCGTCAGCTCTACCGTGCCTGTTTTTGAAACACGTCCCGCATCATTGCGCCCCAAATCAATCAGCATTAGATGTTCCGCGCATTCTTTCGGATCGGCTAGTAACTCTTTTTCTAAGGCAATATCTTGCTCACGCGTTTCGCCTCTCGGGCGCGTACCAGCAATGGGCCTCACGGTTACTTCGCCATCTTCTAAGCGCGTTAAAATTTCAGGCGACGAACCCACCACGTACGTATCGGCCAAGTGCATGTGATACATATAAGGTGACGGATTTAAACACCGCAACGCACGATATAAATCAATCGCTGGTTCTTCATACGGTATCGTCATTCTTTGTGATAAAACGACCTGCATCACGTCGCCTTCAACGATGTAATCTTTGACTGTTTTAACCGCATCTTGAAAACCTTGCTGGGTAAAGCCTGAAATAAAATCAGCCTCATTCACCGCCGGCTTGTCGCTTTTACCAAATGATGTGGTTATCTGCGTTTGCTCTAATTGAGTAACCCAAGTGTCTAGTTTCGCAAGGCCTTGTTGATATGCATCGTCTTGTGCAGGGTTTACATGCGTAATCAGCATCAATTGATTACTGACATTGTCGAACACCAATACATCCTCAGACACCAYAAGCAAAATATCCGGCGAGCCAATGGGGTCGGGTTTACTGTTTCTCGAGCTATYTTCGGCCACTTTCGGCTCAATATAATGAATGGTCTCATAACCAAAATAACCGACTAAACCGCCACTAAACCGTGGCAAATCATCTACTTCAGGTGACTTAAACTGCGCCGCATAATCGCGTATCCAGTCTAATGGCTTGGTACTTGYAATGGTGTCCATCGTCTMACCGTTGGACTGCACGCTAATGGTATCGCCGGTAATGCTGATAATATCGCTACACGGTAAGCCAATAATCGAATAGCGCCCCCAGTTCTCACCGCCTTGGACGGATTCAAATAAATAGCTATAGGGCTGATTCGCCAACTTCATATAGGCGCTTAGTGGCGTTTCCAGATCGGCCAAGATGGTTTTCATCAGGGGTATTTTATTGTAGCCCTGATCGGCATAGTGTTTGAATTGTTCGGGTGTCATCACGCGGTCTCTTAATTACTTCATCAATGGGGATTGCTTTCGGTTACTGCTTTAACCGGTCCGCCATCGCTGTTCATTACACCCTGAAACCAACACAGCAATACGCTTTTCTTGAATGAACCTGCGCATATTATGCCGCCTGCGTAAGCAATTGGTTTATTTCAGAAAAGTGGCTGATGACCACATCTGCGCCCATTTGATGAACATCGTCGTCGCCATGATAACCATAGTCCACACATACAGAATAAAAACCGGCTGCTTTTGCTGCATCGATATCATTCACCGAATCACCCACCATAATAGCTAGCGATGGCTCAACATTAAAGCTCTTAGCCACTTCGAGTAATGGCATCGGGTGCGGCTTTCTTTCTTCGTACGTATCGCCACACACCACTTTATCAAACAGGTTCGCCAAACCTATTTGTTCTAATAGCGGCAACGTAAACTGCGTAGGTTTATTGGTAATGCAGGCCAATATAATGCCGGCATTTTTTAATCCAACGAGAGTCTGTTCAACCTGCGCATACAAAACGCTGTCGCAGTTTAAGTGCTCGGCATAGTGCTTTAGAAACAAGGGGTAGGCTTTTTCAAAAATATCATCGGGCACATCGCCCTTAACATCACCAGATAAGGCACGCTTCACTAACACGCGCGCGCCATTACCAATCCAACCGCGTACTTGCTCTTGCTTCTGGGTAGGTAAGTTTAATTCTGCCAATGTTAACTGCACAGCTTTTGCCAAATCTGGCACGCTGTCCAATAAGGTGCCGTCCAAATCGAACGCCATCAATTTTACTTGGCAATTGTCACGCAGTGCTTTCAATTAGTCGCCTTGGCTATTTGCGCACGCATATCTGTAATTGTTTTGGCGTAATCATCGGTATTAAAAATAGCCGAACCAGCGACAAACATATCCGCACCCGCAGCAGCAATTTCACCAATATTATTAACTTTCACACCACCATCCACTTCAAGGCGAATATCGAAACCGCTTTCATCAATACGTTTGCGAACCTGACGTAACTTATCCAACGTGGCAGGAATAAACGACTGTCCACCAAAACCGGGGTTCACCGACATCAATAAAATAACATCCACCTTATCCATCACGTAATCCAAATAACTTAGTGGCGTGGCTGGATTAAACACAAGTCCAGACTGGCAACCCAACTCACGAACCAAGCCCAAACTCCGGTCAATATGTGCTGATGCTTCTGGGTGAAAAGTAATAATGCTTGCACCCGCCTTAGCAAAGTCGGGAATAATGCGATCAACCGGCTCAACCATTAAATGCACATCAATAGGTGCAGTTACACCGTGGTTACGCAACGCCTCACAAACTAACGGGCCTATGGTTAAATTAGGCACATAATGATTATCCATCACGTCAAAATGCACCACATCGGCACCGGCTATTAAGACGTTATCCACTTCTTCACCCAAGCGGGCAAAATCGGCAGACAAAATAGAGGGGGCAATAAGTGGCGTTTTCATGTCATGAGTCTTTAATAATAAAGGTGAAAGGGTACCCGAAATTGCAATTTATTTCACCTGAATTGCCAGCTATACCTCTCTTTTACAGGTGGGCACCTCTATTAATTGTCTTTTCGCACGATTTCAGCGTTAGATGAACTTTTTCGATCCTCATCTACCACATGTACACAGCAGTTCTCAAAAGAACCTCCGTCCAAATGGCATACTAGCGCTCAAACGAAAACCCCACTTAATAAAATCACCTAGCTTAGCTGTTTAATCGATAAAAACTTCTGCTCCGCACTAATTTCCATTTCAAACACACCGTATATTCCATCGTGCGTTAAAAACTGGCGCACCTTATCTGCTGGAAACTCTATCCGTCTGCCGTCGATCGAAACCGTCGAAATATTCTTCGCATAGCCTTTATAAACAGCCAAATAAACCTCTGACGGCATGGCTAATTTAAAGATAAGGCGTTCGTTTTTCATGCCGTAATTCTACCCCGAAAGACCTCATATTTCATCGTATCGACTATCGACAAACACCATCTTTTAGATGACCTCACAAAGTTATCGTGACACTGGCTTTTTTCTGCCGTCTAATGCACCATAAACAATTCTTCGAATCGACATACGTGACTTTTTATGCGGCGCCCCTTTTTACTTTTTTTAGCACTGACTTTTAGCTTATTACTAAGCCCGTTCTCGCTTGCAGCGGATTTGGAACGAGAAAAGCGCATCGCTGAGAACATTAAAAACAGTATTATCATCGGTGAAGTTGTTACCTTAAAAGCTGGTGGCACAGAGTTTCTTGCCCTAATTGATAATGAAGAACCCGAAATCATTCACGGTAGCGTTATTATTTTGCATGGTATGGGTTCAAACCCAAATGCGCCCCATGTCATTCACCCACTTCGCAGCCAGTTAGCCGATTTGGGCTGGGTAACGGCAGCCATTCAATTGCCTTTAGCTTCAAAAAATTCAAGCATTGAAGAAAATTTGGCGCTGATAAAAGAAAGTGCTCCTCGCATTCAAGCCGCCTTAAGCTATATGCAAGAAAACTACAAAAATCGCCCCTGTGTTATCGTCGCTCATAGCCTCGGTGCAATGATGGCTACTTCCTTCATAGCTGAACAAAAACAACTAACTTGCGATGCATTAGTGCTGATTGGCCTACCTTCTTTACCGTCAGATTTACCGGAAGCCAACTCAATAGAATTATTAAAAAGCATCACCATTCCAATACTCGATATTTACGGTAGCCAAGATTTAGCCAGCGTAACAACACCCGCACCAATACGAAAATCAGCCTTAATGAAAAACAACCCGTTAAACAGGCAAACTGTTATTTCAGGTGCTAACCATGCTTTTTCTGGACTCGAAGAAACGCTATCTCGCTCGATACACAGCTGGCTTACCTATCGATTCAAACCAACCAATAACCAATAAGGAACACCATGATCCCTCTAGCTATTAGCTTACACGTACTATCTGCCGTTATTTGGGTTGGCGGAATGTTTTTCGCCTACCTCGTTTTACGCCCTATTGCAGCTGTTCAATTTGAACCGCCACAACGCCTTACGCTTTGGTCGAATGTGTTTTCAAAGTTTTTCCCTTGGGTCTGGGTGTCTGTTGTTTTACTGCTTGGCACCGGTTTTTGGCTTATCGCCCACAAATTTGGCGGCATGAAAAATGTAGCTGCGCATATTCATATAATGATGAGTGTTGGCATTATTATGACGCTACTTTTTATGCACTTATTTTTTGCACCAAGGCGAAAGTTAACTCAGGCCGTTATTGAACATAACTGGGAAGAAGCGGGCAAGCATTTGGCGCAAATACGCATGCTCATCGGTATCAATTTAATTTTAGGGCTTGGCGTTGTGGTTGTTGCAACGGGCGGCCGCTACCTATTCACCTAGACTCGATATATTCATATTATAAAGCCGATTATGAGCCCTGAAGTAGCCCCCAGTTCAATAAACAAAAGTCTGGTAACAAACCTTGTTGCCATTGGCATTATTGTCGCCAGCTTTTTTACCACGCAATACACAGAAAACATTCAAGCCATTGGCGTGTTTGCACTATCCGGCGCGGTAACAAATTGGATAGCCATACATATGTTGTTTGAAAAGGTGCCTTTGTTATACGGCTCTGGGGTTATTCCCGCGCACTTTGAAGAGTTTAAACGCGGTATTCAAGACCTCATTATGAAGCAGTTCTTCACCCAAGAAAACATCGAACGTTTCTTACAACGCGAGGAGAATTCCGCGCAGAAACTGTTCAATGTAGATCCCTTATTAGACCGCCTTGATTACGACAAACTATTCCAAGGCCTTGTCGATGCCATTACCGAATCATCATTTGGTAATATGCTCGCTATGGTTGGCGGTGTTGATGCACTTACCCCGCTTAAAGAACCTTTTTGCAAAAAAATACGCGGTACCTTAGCTGAAATGACCGAAAGCGAAGCCTTTATTGAAGCCATACACGAAGGCCTTAACGCTAACCAAATAAGCGGTGACTTAGTTAACGACATTGAAGAAATCGTTGAAAAACGGCTTAACGAACTAACCCCCGATATGGTCAAAGAAATCATTCAACGGATGATTAAAGAGCACCTCGGCTGGCTAGTGGTTTGGGGCGGCGTATTTGGCGGCCTTATTGGCTTGGGTTTCAGCCTACTATAAGGCATGGTTTTTCAAGATTCCTTCACGGTATCTAACAACGGTCGAAGCACCGTAGAAATAACGCATCAAATCGCACAAATTATCCAACACAGCCGAGTTCGCATCGGCACGTGCGAGGTATTTACTCACCATACCAGCGCATCACTCATTATTTGTGAAAATGCAGACCCGGATGTTCAGCGTGATTTAGAAGTCTATATGCAAGGTTTAGTAATTGATGGCGACCCGCGTTTTATTCACACACTTGAAGGCATTGACGATATGCCTGCACATATTAGAACCATCCTCACCAACCCCAATTTATCCGCCCCCATTACGGATGGGAAATTGGCATTAGGTACCTGGCAAGGCATTTTTCTTTGGGAACATCGACTAGCGCCTCAACAACGGCAAATAACCGTTACCGTACACGGCTAATCTTTCGCATGAAAACACTTTGGCCCAGCGAAAGAACGAATTTAAGCGATAGCGAATTAGACCAATTCGAACAGGCTCTACTGCCACACTTTGAGGAAAAACTAGCGCAACTTGCCATTAATAAAGCGCTTTGCGCTTATTTAAAACCCTTTTATATTCCGTTTGCCGCGTGGCTTCGAGATAAAAAAATTGCACGCAACGGGCCAATGGTAGTTGGCATTAACGGCGCGCAAGGCAGCGGAAAGTCAACAATGTCTGAATTGCTTGCGCTTATATTAAAAGATAGTTTCGGGCTCAGTACCGCTATTTTATCTATTGACGATATCTACAAAACACGGGCGCAACGCCAACAAATGGCTATCGACATTCACCCCTTATTTAACACCCGTGGCGTACCCGGCACACACGACACGTCGCTAGGTATTGAACTAATCAAACAAACCA